>JAPLEI010000080.1 GCA_026391195.1 Bacteroidota bacterium
ATGTGATGAGTGTTCCCGATCAGGTTATGTATCGATTAGGAGTAAACTATATGGTTGGAAAATTCACTTTCCTAGGTGGTGTTCGCAGAGAAGCGATTCCTGTAAATGATCTAATTGGAGGGAGTAATGGATTTAGAAGGCCTGGTTTTATTGTTTCGGCTGAACCAGGCATTGTGTATACCCACAAAAAAACCAGTCTATTTGTATATGTGCCAATTGCAGTTACCAGAAATAGAACGCAAAGCGTACCAGATCAGATTATTTCCAGTGCCACTAATAAATATACGCAAGGAGATGCTGCCTTTGCAGATTATGTTTTGAACCTAGGATTTTCGATTAAATTTTAATCAAAATTATTGATAGTAAAAGTTCGGCACTCCAAAAGTGCCGGACTTTTTTTATCCTGAAATGATTTTTCCGTCTTCCATCTCAATAATTCGCTGTGTTTTATGGGCAAACTCCATATCATGTGTTACAATTAATAGGGTTTGATTAAAATCTTTGCACAGATCGCTGAATATATTAAATACAATATCGCTGTTCTTTTTGTCGAGATTGCCTGTTGGCTCATCCCCCATAATTATTAATGGATTATTAATCAGGGCTCGGGCAATGGCTACCCGTTGCTTTTGTCCTCCAGATAATTGATTCGGCATTTTAAGCGCTTCATCTTGAATACCTAAAATCCGAAGTTTTTCATAGGCTCTATGTTCTACCTCTTTCTCGGAAAATTCGCCCTTTTTTAAACCTGGCAACATTACATTCTTAATAACAGTAAATTCATTCAGTAGATAGTGAAACTGGAAAACAAAGCCAATGCTGTTATTCCTGATTTTCGCCAACTCGGTATCTTTCTTACCTTTCAGGTTTTCCCCTTTTAAAAATACATTCCCTTCATAGTCGGTATCCATGGTAGAAAGAACATACAACAGGGTTGACTTTCCACAGCCCGATTTTCCAATTACTGCAATAAATTCTCCGGCATTTACCGAAAAACTCACTTCGTTCAATACCTGCACAGTAAGCGGGTCGTGAAAATATTTTGAAATTTTTCTGGCTTCTAATATAACGGTGGCATTACTCATTTTCCGCGGATAATAGTTACGGGATCCATCTTACTGGCTTTTCTAGAAGGGAAGTAACCAGCGAAATAAGTGGTTATCAATGCAAAAATTCCTCCAATAATATAGAAGTAAGGATTATAGTTTACCGGATAAGTTTTAATGGTTGGTAAGGAGGGTGTATTGAAGGGTATTTGATCTATTACCGATGATAAGCCTAAGCCCATAATCAATCCAGTTATGCCACCCGTAATACCGATGGTTAAAGCAATGCATAGAAAAATTCGATTTACATCTTTTCCTGAAAATCCGGTTGCCTTTAGAATCGCAATGGAATCCATTTTCTCATAAATCATCATATTCAAGATGTTATAAATTCCGAACCCCGCAACAATCAGCAACGTAATGCCTACTGCATATGAAATAAGCGTTCTTACTTTACTACCGGTTTCAAACTGAGAGTTGGCAGTTTGAATATCAACTGCATCCACCGAAAACAGTTTTTCATACTCTTTTGCCATAGCCGGCGCCTGCGTAAGGTCGTTCAGTTTCACTTGTAAATCTGTAATATAACTTCCCGTTTCAACCATCAGGTTTTGCGTAGTTTTTAATGAGGCATAGCTCTGTACTTTGTCTATTTCCTGAATACCGGATTGAAAAAATCCCACTACTTTCAACTGTCTCGATTCTCCTTTGGAGGTAGTAACCTGGATGATATCTCCAATATTGGTAAAGGTTTTTTCTGCAACCCCTTTTCCCAAAATGATGCTATTGGGAATTGTATTTAGGTCAGAAGAATTTCCTGCTACCACATAATCGCTGAATAAAAATAATTTATTTTCCCCGGCAACATCAATACCGTTAATTAATCCGTTTAAGTCGGTAGCTCCCACATTATAAAATACCTGTGCAGTAATCTTAGGGGCAAATCCTATAACCCGATTATCTTCCTTCAGTGCTTTTTCTACAGCAGCAATGTTATAAATCTGAAGTCGTTCATTTTTGGGTTTAATCGATCTAACAAAATTGTAATGCTGCTGATACCCCGGTAAAAGATTTACTGGTTGCGTTTCGGGAGCTTTTATTTCATTGTATAATCGAATGTGCGGCGTTCGGTTAAGTAGCAAGCCATCCAGCATATCATTCAGTCCACCCATAAACCCCAGCAAAGTGATAAACATAGTGATACTAAAAGCTATACCAATAGCCGCTACCAGGGTTTGTTTCCACCTAGCCATTAAAAGGGCAAAAGCAATTCTTATGATGAGTAAAAAACTCATTCTTTAGGCTTTATTAGTTCATCACTGGCCTTTAGCCCCGAAATAATTTCAACACGAGAAAAATCTTTAATTCCAGTAACTACCCGAACAGGTGTGCCAGCTTTGTTCAATACAGTTGAGTCGTTCAGCAAATAATTGCGGGGTATGAGTAGCACACTGTCTTTGGTATTTAGAATAATATTAGCTTCGAAGCTGGTGTTGGGAAATATTTGTTCGGGGCGTTTGGTAAATTGGGCTTCCACCAAAAAAGTTTTGTTTTTTTTTTTTTTTATTGGTAGAATTTGGGTTACCGATGCTTCAAATACCCTTCCCTTATAACTATCCATAGTAATGGCAACGGGTAGCCCAAGTTTGATATGCGTAATATCCGACTCATCCACCTGCATTTCTAGCACATATTTTTGCGGGTTTCCGATTATTCCCAAGGGTGTTTGCTGATTGGCAAATTCACCGGCAACTTTTAACCATCTAAATACTACACCATCCGATTCACTTCTTACTTCATAATCTCCCTTCATTTTGCCGGCTATCTGTAAATTTTTTTGTGATAACTGATCGGCGAAAGTTATTTGCTTTTGCAAATCTTTAATTCTTTGTAAAGCCAGCTGATATTCCGTTTGTGCATTTTGCCAGGCCAATTCTCTTTGCTCCAGTTCTACTCGGGTACCAATTTGTTCGGCCCATAAATTTTGTTGCCGCTTATAAAGTGCGGAATCCACCTTCATTTTTTGATATGCCATATCGGCTACTCTTTGCGCATCGGTTAGTTTCCCCTGGTTCGTTTCCCGAGAATCAAAAGAAGCCTTTAAAGCAGCCGATTGCTGGTTATACCCTGCAACGTCATTTACCAACACTGCCAATAATGTGCCTTTTTTTACCGAATCGCCTTCCTGCACCCATACTTTGTGTATCACCCCGGCTGCAGCGGGAAAAACCTGATACTGATCTGTGGTAGAAATTGTACCAGAAGCGTAAACGGATTCTGTAATTGATTCGGTTGTGGGGTGAATGGTTTCAGGACTTCTGCCACAAGAAATCAATAAACCAAGGAGCGCAATAAAGAAATATCTGTTCATGATTGGGATCATTTACTGGAGCTACCCAATTGAACGGTAAAGGTACGAGTTTTTGATGCTAACTACTGGTAAATAGGGATCTGCGGTTACTATAGACTTTCTATCCGGTAACCTCCAGTATATGAAATCCGTAAGGCTGCAGGATAAAATAATCATGATCAGAACCTACTGCAATCGTTTGTTCCGTCCAGTAGTCATATAAACGGGTAATCGATTTCCCTTTTTCTTTAAATGCATACCAGGTTAGGTAGGCAGATTGCGGACTAAAATTGAAAAGACAGTAAACTTGTTGATCAGCGTTTTCCCGAATAAAACCTGCCACATGGATATTATGAGGCGTTAACCAGCTAAGATTTCCGGTATCCGCAATAGCAGGTAATTTTTTTCGAATTTGAATGAGGCGTTGGGTAGCAGCAAAAATACTTTTTCCGTCGGCATTATCATCGGCTTCCCATTTTTGCCAATCAATTACAGGGCGGTGCATCCAGCGATTATCATAACTTTTTCCAGGGTCACTCAGGTAGCTGTAGTCGTTGGTATATCCCTGCTCATCTCCATAAAAAATTACAGGAATACCGCCGATAAAGAAGCTTTGCGCCTGCATGAGTAAAATTTTTTGGATGGCGATTGTTTTTGCAGCTTGGGATCCCTCCTTACTAGCCTTTTCTAATCCACATAATGATGCCAGCGATCCGCTGATGCGTGCATCCTGGGTTTTGGGGTTTACAGAAAATAAAGCTCCCGTAGCAGGGGAGCCTGGCAAGGAACCTGCATAATATTCTTTTAAAAATTTTCTGTGCTCATACGAATTAAATCCAGCAGCGGCAATCATGCTATCATCGTATCCTAATCCAATATCATCGTGGCATCGGGTATAGGTTATCCAGGAAGCTCCTTTGGGTTTTTGTAACAGCAGGGGTTGGGCTGCCAGCATTACCCGGGTATCTCCGGTTGCCAGCGCATCCCATTGTAATGCCATTTGCGTGGCATGATAGGCAAAGTCACATTCTCTCCCGGCATATAATCCCTCACCAAAATATTTTATGATTTCGCCGGGAGCAACAATTGCTTCGCCTAATAAGGCTACTCCAGGTGCGGCTACTTGTAAACATTGCTTTAATAAACGGAGTAGTGTATGTGCCTGGGGTAAATTTTGACAGGTAGTGCCCAACTGTTTCCAAATAAATGCGGGGGCATCGATGCGTAAAATATCCACTCCCAAATTGGCATAAAAAAACAGCGTATCCAGCATAGCCACAAAAACGGCTGGATTGGTATAGTTGAGGTCCCACTGATACGAATGAAATACCGACATCACCCATTGATTACAGGCTTTCACATACGTGAAATTACCCGGTGAACTTTCTGGAAATATCTCAGGCATGGATGTATCAAACTGGTCGGGAATTTCCCGAGTAGGGTACATATAATAATATTGCTGAAATGCCTTGTCACCCTCTTTGGCTTTTCGAGCCCATTCGTGGTGATGGGAAGTGTGGTTTAACACAATATCCAACATCAAATACATTTCCTTCTTCTCCATTGCTAGCTTCAGCTCTTGCAAATCGCTGAGGTTACCAAAGCGGGCATCCACTTTTCTAAAATCAGATACGGCATATCCGCCATCACTTTCTCCGGCAGGACTCTCAAAAATGGGCATGAGGTGCAAAAAATTTACACCCAGGTTATCGAGGTATTCGAGTTTACTGCTCATACCCTGCAGGTTGCCGGCAAACCGGTCTACATATAAACTCATGCCCGCGATTTGGTTGCTCAGGTACCAACCCTCTTGTTCCAGCTTTTTTTCATCTAATTGCTGCAGGGCAGGTCTTCTTTTTTGGTGGGCATCTACTATAGTTTCAACCAATTGGTTAAAATATAAATCGTAAGCGGGGTGGTGTTGGTAGATGGAGGAGAAAAGCGATTCAATTGCGGCTGCATTCGCAACAAATCGAGTATAAAAATTAACATTAGCCGGGTTTGCATGCAAGGAATTTTTTTCCAGCGCCCGTTTAATTTTTTGATGTAAGTGATGTTGATACACAAGTATGGAATTCTATTGAAAAATTTGATCGGTAAGTTGTTCGAAAGCTTCCATGGCACCCATGAATTCGCAAGTGCGGGCACCGGCTTTATTGGCATTTGCGGTAATGGCTTTCCATTGCTCAACTGAAAGTTGTTTCATTTGACTGGTACCAAATTTGCTCAGTTGAAATAAAAGCGCTCCCACAAAAGCATCTCCGGCTCCGGTAGTGTCTATGGGGGTTATGGGAATACTGGGAATTACAAATGATTCTCGGTTAATGCAAAGTAGGGTTCCCTCTTTTCCGAGGGTGATGGCAAATACGGCAGTTGATAAATCCATCAGCACGCGGGTGGCTTCGGATAAATCAGCACAACCGGTAATCAACAAGGCTTCTTCATCACTCATTTTAAAAAAATCGCAGTGTTGTAAAAAATGCCTGGATTGAGCAATAAAATGGCTAGGATCACCCGGAAACAGCAAGTGCCGATAGTTGGGATCGAAGCTGGTGAATATTCCCTTTTTTCTTGCTTCGGAAAGCAGGTATAGGTAAGCTGATTGTAAGGGGCCAGGTAAAAATCCGGTGGCAGATCCAAAATGAATAATGGAAATTTCATCCAGTGGAATTTCTTTCACATCTTCCTTACTAAGTTCCCCATCTGCGCCGCGGTTAAATACAAAATCCCTTTCTCCATTCTGCATCAGCGATACAAATGCAAAAGTGGTAAAATGATTGGGGTCGCTAAGCAACCAGCGAGTATCTACCCCAAAATGAAGCATCTGGTCGCGCAGGTGTTTGCCAAATGGGTCGTTACCTACTTTGGCAGCAATGGATACAGCACCTCCCAATGCAGCAATTGCTGCTGCTACATTGGTGGGGGCACCTCCGGCTTTTTTTAAAAAATGATTGCCGTTTGATAAGGCACTCCCTTTATCGGTACAAATCATATCAATCAAGGCTTCCCCTATACAAAGTATTCCCATACATTATTTATTTCCTTCTATTATAAATTTATCCATGCCCACCGGCTGATGGCAGGTTCTCTAATTCCTCATCGCTTGGGTTACTCGCTTTTATCAGCAAAGTGGCTAAGCTGGCAATTAGTAATAAAATGCCCGCAAAACTAATGGCTTTCCTTGGGTCGTTGTTTAAAAAATGCTGTAAAACATATCCAAAAGTAGTAGTCTGCAAAATCATCGGAATCACAATCATCATATTGATGATACCCATATATACGCCATATCGTTCTTTCGGTATATTATGAACTACCATCAAATAGGGAACGCCCATCATACTTGCCCAGGCAATACCAAAGCCGGTTACCGGTAAAAAAATCAGGTGCTTATCCTGAATCATCGGAAAAATAATAAACCCAATACCTGCGAGTAACAAACAAATTACATGTACCGCTTTCGCACTGTACTTTTTTGCTAGGTAAACCAATATAAACGCAGAGAGAAAGGTCATCATATTCGACCATCCACCTACCAATCCTGCCCACCCCACAGCTTCTTCATATTGTTTTGGATTACTTTGTGGAGTGGCATTCCATACACTCAAGGCAATACTTTTAGAAGTGTTTTGCCAGTAACAGAATAAGGCATACCACTGAAATAAATATACCAAAGCCAATTGCCACATAACTTTTGGCATTTGCCGAATGGCAGAAATTATTTCAATAAAAGGGGCAAATAATCCACCCTTTTCGGCTTTTAATGCAGCCAATTCTTCTTCTGTGGGCGGAATTTCTGGGGTAGTAGAGGTTGACCACAGAACCGAAGTAATAGAGCAAATAGAGCCTAAAAAGAAGGAGGCAAATACCCAATAAGGGATTTGTCCATGCGCTTGTTTAAGAAATTCAATTTTCTGAAAAGCATACAGCGACAAGTTGGCCAATGTAATGCCTAGCCCAGTAAAAAAACTTTGAGATAAAAATCCGGTTGGCATTTGTGAGGGAGGCAATTTGTCGGCAATAAAGGCCCGGTAAGGTTCCATGGCCGTATTATTGGCTGCATCTAATACCCATAAGAGTCCGGCAGCCATCCATAGGGAGCTGCTGAATGGATAAATAAATAAGCATATACTGCAAAACAGCGCCCCCAGAAAAAAATAGGGCTTGCGCCTTCCCCAGCGGGGATGCCAGGTTTTATCACTCAAAGCGCCAATTATCGGCTGTATCAACAATCCGGTTACTGGGCCAGCCAAATTGAGCAATGGAATTTGATCGGGTTGGGCACCTAAAAAATCATAAATCGGATTGATGGCAGTTTGTTGCAAACCAAAACTATATTGGATACCGAAGAATCCCACATTCATATTGATAATCTGCAAAAAACTTAGCCGAGGTTTTATACGCATGCAATGGGAGTTAGTAGCTGTAAAATACTACATTATTCCTATATATCTGGAACTGCTTTCAACGCTTTAAATAACGCAGTTTTCAAATCATTTCAGTATCTTTCGAGCAATTTATACCCCATGAAAAAAATAGTATTTATAGCCCTTAGCTGGCTCAGTTTTTACTCAGTAAATGCACAGTCTAAAGAGGCACAATCACTTGCTTCAGCACTGCAACAGTTTCATCAGGCAATGATTAGCGCAGATCCCATCTTGCTCAATCAATTAACCGCTGACAGTCTTAGTTATGGTCATTCCGGCGGAAATGTTGAAAATAAAGCCTCCTTTGTTGATCACCTTGTATCGGGACAGTCTGATTTTGTTACTATGGATGTAACCGATTTAACTATAACGGTAGTAGATCATGTTGGCATTATTCGATGCTCACTTTTTGCCAATATTAATGATAAGGGAAAGCCTTCCACGGTAAAATTAAAAGTTATGTATGTGTGGGTAAAGGAAAAAAAGGAATGGAAATTACTGGCGCGCCAAGCTGTTAAAATATTACCATAATACTTTTGCCTTAATTGTTTTTATATGTTCCTTTCTAAACGAAGCATAGTTGCAACGCTTTTACTTTTTATTAGTTGTTCTGTTCTGAAAGCTCAGCTAATTCCTGCTATTTCTTCTCTGTCGCTCAACCGATTTCTTGGGTTACCTGCAACTGTTGGAACAGCCCCGGATTTTGTGCAAGACCTCTCAGGGGTAGAATGGCACCGGCTGGCAAAGGTTTGGAACTACACAGGCGACCCACAATATTTTCGGGGGCTACAAAAAATAATCGACCCCTATGTTACCAGCAGTGGAACTTTAGTGGGATGCCATCCGAGTGATAAATTCGTGAATGGAGAAGCCTTGTTGATTGTGTATCAAGTAACCCAACAAGAAAAGTATTTTACGGCTGCCACCCAATTATTTCGGATGATGCAGGATAACTATTTTTCTGAGGAGAAAAAAAAGCAGCATTATTCTGAGACGATTCCTATTGCCCAGATACCTTTTTATGTGGCCTATGCAGGTTTCATGCGGGATACGGCTTCTATTTCATCAATTGCCAATCAAGTAGAAAATGCTTGCCGGGTTATGAAGCAATCCGGAATGGTAGATGTATTCAATACGGTTAATTTGCTGAGCATTCTAGTAGATGTGCTGGAGTACTATCCTTCTGCCCCAGCAGCCAATCGCTTTAAAACGCTGATGAATCAGTTGGCTAATCAGGCTAACACCATTCGATGGAAAACACAATTTTCACATCCTGCCCCCGAATACCAGGCTAATTTACAGAAAGCGCAATTTGCGTATGTGTATGCAATCAGTAAGGCCATTCGGAAGCAATATATCCCGGCAAAGTATGCGAGTCGTTTCTCCGAACTAGATCCTAATCTATTTACTGCGGAAGCCAAATCCGTTGACTGGCAAGCCGCTGCCTGCATCGAATGGGATCTGCTTCAAAAAAATAGTGTTGGAAAAAACAGGTTATTTTTATTGGATGATTATTTTAATGCAGAAAAAAAAGCAGATGTGTCGGGTGTTGTAAAGCCCTATCACTATAAATGGGATGAATGGCACAATGGAGGATTTTATATGCTGGGAGATATTATAGAAAGTGCCGGCCTGCAAACAGGAACCCTTTCTGCAGCACCCACTGCAGATAATCTGAGGGATGCCAGCATTTATATGATAGTAGATCCAGACCATGTGCCCGACAATCCTACTCCTAACTACATGACGGATACCTATGCCCAAACTATTGTTAACTGGGTAAAATCAGGTGGAGTTTTGGTGCTTTTTCATAATGATAATGCAAACACAGAGTTTACCCATTTTAATATACTCAGTAAATCTTTTGGCATCACCTTAAATGAGGATATCCAAAACCGGGTGCCGGGAGTAGAGTTTGCCTATGGGAAAGTGGATATTCCTGCTTCACATCCTGTTTTACCCAACGTGCAAAAGATTTATCAAAAAGATGTCTGTTCCATAACGGTGCAGGATCCTGCTAAAGTAGTTTTACAAAAAGACAGCGTTGCCATTTTTGCAGTAGCTAAACTGGGTAAGGGAACTGTTTTTGTTACAGGTGATCCCTGGTTGTACAATGAGTATGTAAGCGGATTACGACTCTCCCCCGATTTTCAAAATTTTCAGGCAGCCAAAGATTTGGTTCAATGGCTGATTCAACAGATTCCCGAAAAGCGGGTTAAATAATTAAGTATTAGTAAAACACGAGCCATGTTGAATAGCCAGCAGGTATTGCACATTCATCCTTCCGATAATGTGTTGGTTGCCTTGCAAAATATTTCTGCAGGAACAATTGTCTCACACCAGCAGCATGCCTATACCCTGATAGAAGACATCCCTGCCAAACATAAATTTTTTATGCAGGATATGCAAGCTGGTGAACCGGTAATTATGTATGGTGTTTTAGTTGGCAAAACCCTACAGCCTGTAAAAGCCGGTAGCCGCATGCGAACTGAAAATACCGGTCATGCTGCAGAGCCTTATGATTGGAAGCCTTATGCTTACCAATGGACGCCTCCGGATGTTTCGAAATTTGCCGGGCGCAGTTTTTTAGGATATCATCGTTCGGATGGCAGAGTAGGAACGGCCAACTATTGGATTTTTATACCCACCGTATTTTGCGAAAACAGAAACCTAGATGTGATTCGCGAAGCCCTGCAGGAGCAATTGGGTTATGCAGTTTCGAATAAATACAAACAAACAGCTCGGCAGCTGGTAGATAGTTTTTTACAAACCGGATCAATTGACCAGGTAGATCTTTCTCCGACGGCATCCCTCTCACTATCCCATCGGGTTTTTAAAAATGTGGATGGTATTAAGTTTCTGAATCACCAAGGAGGTTGCGGCGGTACTCGGCAGGATGCAGCTACACTCAGCGCTCTCTTAGCAGCTTATGCCGATCATCCGAATGTGGGTGGCGTTACTATTTTGAGTTTAGGTTGCCAGCATTTGCAAACACCTCAACTAATCGACGATATAAAAAAAAGAAACCCTTCATTTGATAAACCGGTTTTGGTTTTTGAGCAGCAACAAATGCAAAGTGAGGAACAACTAATAAACCAAGCCATTCGGGCAACTTTTCAGCAATTGATTCAATTGAATCAACTTGAACGAACACCTGCACCGCTTAGTGGTTTATGTATTGGCGTAAAATGTGGAGGTAGTGATGGCTTTAGTGGTATTTCTGCAAATCCGGCTGTGGGCTATTGTGCCGATTTGTTGGTTGCTTTAGGAGGAAAAGTATTGCTGGCCGAATTTCCTGAACTCTGTGGTGCCGAGCAGCAATTGATTGATAGAACTCCCCAAGAAGCCACTGCCCGAAAGTTTATGCGGCTGATGCATGAATACAGTGCTGCTGCCGAACGCGTAGGATCTGGCTTTGATATGAATCCCTCCCCCGGAAATATTCGGGATGGGTTGATTACGGATGCAATAAAAAGTAATGGGGCAGCATTAAAAGGTGGCCATTCACCAGTGGTTGATGTGTTGGATTATACAGAACCTGCTAATCGCCCAGGACTGAGCCTCGTTTGCACTCCCGGCAATGATGTGGAAGCAACCACCGGAAAAGCAGCCAGTGGCGCTACCCTGATTTTGTTTACTACCGGATTGGGAACCCCTACCGGAAATCCAGTATGCCCTACCATAAAAATTGCTACCCACACTGCCCTCGCCAAACGCATGGCGGATATAATTGATATAGATACTGGCGGAATTATAAGTGGAGAAAAAACCATTGCAGCAATGGGAGAGGAGATACTGGAATATTGTATCCAAGCCGCCAGCGGAAATATTACTCCTAAAGCAGTGGGATTGTTGCAGGATGATTTTATTCCTTGGAAAAGAGGCGTAAGCTTATAAGCAAATGGTTACATTTCTTTTTCGAAAATTGGTAATGCTTACTTGCATTAATCATACCTTCGCAGCTACGTATAAAAAATGATATGAGTTTACCCTTTTTTCAATTAACCGGTAAAACTGCTCTGGTAACTGGTTGCAATAAAGGCATAGGAAAGTCGATGGCAATTGGCCTTGCAGAAGCAGGGGCAAACATCATTGGTGTATCGGCTTCGCTGGCGGCAAAAGGAAGCGAAGTTGAACAGGCAGTAGTTGCAGCCGGACAACAATTTTTTTCTTATCAGGCCAATTTGAGTAATCGGGAATCGTTGTATGCATTTATCAAACAAGTACAACAAGACCATCCTGTAATTGATATTCTGGTGAATAATGCGGGTACTATTTTGCGCAAGCCGGCAGCTGAACATCCGGATGAATATTGGGATGATGTGTTGGCGCTGAATTTAGATGCCCCGTTTATTTTGTCTCGCGAATTCGGCAAGCAAATGGTAGAAAGAGGAGCTGGAAAAATAATCTTTACCTGCTCCTTATTAAGTTTTCAGGGAGGTATATTAGTGCCCGGTTATGCAGCCAGTAAAGGTGCGCTGAGCAGTTTGGTAAAAGCCTTATCTAATGAATGGGCAGGAAAAGGCGTACAGGTAAATGGTATAGCTCCGGGGTACATTGCCACCGATAACACCGAAGCCCTGCGGCAAGATGCGGAAAGAAGCACTTCCATCTTATCCCGAATTCCGGCAGGTAGGTGGGGACAGCCGGAAGATTTTAAAGGTCCCGTAGTATTTTTAGCCTCCCCAGCTTCTGACTATGTAAGTGGCACATTGCTGGTGGTGGATGGTGGATGGATGGGAAGATAATAATAAAAAATAATCAACATGGAAATTCGGTTTCAAAGTAGTCCGCGCGAAGTAAAAGGAATGAATACCCAACAGTTACGCGATAATTTTTTGGTTCAACACTTGATGCAGTCGAACCAGATACAATTGGTGTATTCTCATTTCGATCGGGTAATTGTTGGGGGTGCAATGCCGGTAAGTAATCCGGTACTTTTGCCCAATGAAGCAGAGCTTCGGGCCGACTATTTTCTAGAGCGCCGAGAACTTGGAATAATTAATGTGGGAGGCGCCGGTTCAGTGGAAGCAGATGGAGTGGTATATGAATTAAGCAAGCTGGATGCACTGTATTTGGGAAAAGGCACTCGTTCTGTTAGTTTCTCTTCTGCATCGGCCGATCAGCCCGCACAATATTTTTTATTGTCGGCGCCGGCACATCTTACTTATCCCAACCGTCGCATGCAAAAAGACGAAGCAGCACCCGTTCACCTTGGTGAAAAAGCCACTTCCAACGAAAGAACTATTTATAAATATATTCACCAGGAAGGTATTCAGAGTTGTCAGTTGGTAATGGGGCTTACCGTTTTAAAGGAAGGCAGTGTTTGGAATTCTGTTCCCCCCCATACCCATACCCGCCGCATGGAAGTATATTTTTATTTCGATTTACCAGAAGCACATCGGGTATTTCATCTGATGGGTGAGCCACAAGAAACCCGACATATTGTAATGGCTAACCAGGAAGCGGTTATTTCTCCACCCTGGTCGGTACATTGCGGTCCGGGCACCACCAATTACGGATTTATTTGGGCGATGGCAGGCGAAAATTATACGTTTACCGATATGGATCCGGTTCCCATCGCTACCATGCAGTAATGGCGGTTGTTAGATTTTTACTTTGATTACCAGTTTCTTGATGGTACCCTCTCCAATCATAGGGGCATGCACATCTTCGGGGTAGAAAATTACAAACTGATTTTGCTGCAATCCAAAATACATGTCTGGCGCATCTGCATAA
Organism: Bacteroidota bacterium; assembly: GCA_026391195.1. Lineage (GTDB taxonomy): Bacteria > Bacteroidota > Bacteroidia > Chitinophagales > Chitinophagaceae > Sediminibacterium. The sequence goes on from JAPLEI010000080.1 coordinate 13,560, forward strand.
AATAACACATCTTTTTCGGGATTATATTCCCCCTTGGGAGATTCACAGGTAGACCGTGGTTTCCATCCGATTGTTTCAGCACCTCGGATACAAACCTGAATATCTATATGTGCATTATGGCATTCGAATTTTGCAGTGGATTCGGCAGCCAGCACGCCAGACTTATCGGATACAATGCCTTTCAGGTTTTCTCCATCAATCTCAAATTTGCCTGGCTCTAATGACTCCAGGTTGGTTTGTTGGATAAAATCGAATGCTTTGGCAAACAGTGGATGCAGGTTCGCATATCGATGTAGCTGATTTAGGTGATCTACAATCATAGCAAAATTTTAATAAGAGAATTACTAGGGTTATCGCTGAACTCTTCCACTTCCATCTCCTTTCATCAGTTCTTTTACTTCTGAAAGGGTGGCATGATTGAGGTCTCCTGGAATCGTATGTTTTAGGGCAGAAGCGGCTACGCCAAATTCAGCTGCTTCGGGCATGGGCATTCCGGATACTAAGCCGTAGATAAATCCGCTGGCAAAAGAGTCTCCGCTTCCAACGCGATCAACGATGCGCACTTCGTATTGTTTGGTATGGTAAAATTCATTGCCGTCGTATACCAGGGCGCTCCAGCCATTATCAGAGGCACTGTGGCTTTCCCGTAAGGTAGAAGCGATGTATTTAAATCCAAACTTATCCTTCATTTGTTTGAATACACTTTTATAGCCATCC
>JAPLEI010000113.1 GCA_026391195.1 Bacteroidota bacterium
AACGAAAGATCAAGGGAAAGGGCAGAGGACTAATGCGGAGAATAGTTATTGTTATAACTAGCATAGTCTTTAGTTCACCTCTGCTTTTCCTTTGAAAATTTACAAAAGTTTTTAAGAATATTCAAAGTAAAGGCATAGTCTTCGCAGCGATAGCGGAGAGACTGTGCGGCTTGAACGAAAATCTTTTTTATCAATAATTTAACTACACATATAGAAAGTGCCTTTCAAACCGCTCAGTCCCACTCATTTCATTCGCGGTGACTAAGCGGGGAGCGATCATAAATATTTCATTCGCGGTGACTAAGCGAGGGACAAATAACAAGAGCAGCAAGAGGCCATTACTTTGAAACGTACGGCTTAGGTTTCCGCAAAAACAACCACTCCATTCCCAGTAGCCATCCCTGTGTTCCCATTCGCATCATGTTTCCATTGATTTGATAACGATATCCGAGATTTAGTTTGGTTTGACTATTGAAAATAAATTGCAAAGCGGGAGCCAGATCTACATAATAGAGTGAGCGGGAGAAGTAACGCTGCCCAAGCAATTCGCAATATAGGTTCACATTCGTTTGCTCATAGCTGGTGTATTTTAGTGGAAACAACAAATACCCGGCAGAAACAGAATAAGAAAATGCATGCATAAGAGTAGATGGGCCAGAATGATCATTTTCTCCATATGGGGTAATTACATAACTTCCGGTAGCTGAAATGGCCAACTTATGCAGCAGTTGGGTAACAATCAATCCTGACTGTAGGCCTGCCAAATCTCCATCTATGCTCAATTCATCATACATTTTCTCATTTCTAGTAAACGACGCTTCACCAAAAACTGCCATTCGAAGGTGATGATACAAGGCATCATGAGAAAAAAATCGGTATTTACCATACACCCGAAAAGATTCGGCTCGCAGGTAAGGGCTATACATATCAGAAAACGTGATGGCAGTATGCAGCATCCAGTTTTTAGTGGCCCCAAACATTACTTCTGTGGTACTGCGGGTTCCGCCGTCATTCTTTGTGATGCCTTTAACGCGTTTGATCTGCTGCCGGATCCCCACAGAATGTGCAGGCATATTACTGGCTGGCTCGGAGAATACATATAACTCCTGCGCATGCGCATTTAGGCTGCCTATAATTACCCAGCATACAAATAATTTTTTCATATTGCCTGTGTTTAAAACGATTTTACAAGGTTACATGATATACCCGTGCAGATTGCGCCGCACCTGCAGGCGGACAACAAGACTGTCTTGTTCCTGTATTATAACAAGCCATTTTCGTATACTGTGCATATTTTTTATGCTCCTTGGGCAGAAGAAATGACTTGTCTAACATGGTCATCGTTTGTTTTCCTTTCAACACCTGTGCATTTACGTTTACAAAATGATATACCTGATTGTAAAGCGTAACATGGGTGTCTTTACCTACGGAGGTCTCTGGAAACTGTCCGGTTAACTGCAGCTTGGCTACAGAAAATCCAGCATCGGTAACGGCACGTGCCAGTAGGTCGGGATCAACGGCAACATCGGGTTTAAAGGTTAATTGGTAAGTTGACTGTTGAATATCGGGCTGTACCTTTTCTACATACGGAACGGCACTTAGCGCATTGTACACGGCTTTAGAACACATGGCGCAGGTTAAACCTGAAGCCTGTAATTTACCGGAAGTAATTTGGGCTGATGCAGATAAACTACCCATCAGCAGGAGTAAACAAGTATAGACGAACTTCATAGTAAAATATTTAATAACCGGCTCTACCCTTGAATAAGTGGCAGAGCCGGTAATGGTTTATTTTGCGCAACAATCGCTGCAATCTTTTTTGCTAGTGGTAGCAGTACAATTTTTACAGCAGTCAGCAGACCCCTTCATACAATCTGCTTTAGCCATATTTTCTTTGCTGCAGCAGGCTTTTTGCATGGCTTGCTCACCAGCTTTTGCAGGAGCAGCTTTGCGCTTGTACTGGCAACATTCTTCCAGATTTTTATAGGCTTCATCGTTGCCGAGTAAATCGCGGGTATCGTAACCAGCAGCAGCAATTTTTTCTTTTTTTTTCAGTGAACTGGTTTGATCAGCCGAATATTTTACCGCTAACATTTTGGTGGTTTTATCCCAGGCAGCAGCCGTTGCTCCAGCTTCTTTGGCAGCAGTTTCGATATTCTTTTTACACATTCCACAATTTCCCCATACCTTAATGGTTTCTGACTTTTGCGCTCCGTTTCCGGTTTGTGCAATCGCAGTGCCGGCAAACAATAAAAAGCTAATCGCTAATAATGAATACAAAGTTTTCATACAAATTTGTTTTAAATGAAAGTTGAAATAAATAATAGTAATAATACAGACTATCAAAGTGGATAGTCAAATAGATAAACCTGGGAACAAACAAGTATCCTACAGGCGAAAAACGCGATTGCGAAGAAATACAGAGATTCGTTCCGATCCGGGTGGTGTAGCGGAAAAAGCAGTAACCGTTAACTCAGTTACTAAGGGCTGCGGAACAAAAAAGGTTATAACAGGCGCTGTTTCAACGACTGACATCGAATGTGTAGCAGTAAACTCGGGCTGTTTGGCATTATCGGTTAACTTAACCAAACGGGTTTCTGTTTTGCAACAGCCCTTCATCGTTTTTTTACCACATTTGCAAGATGCTGTGGGCAAAATTGACCAAGAAACGGAACTTACTTTGCCCCTGCAATAGTGAATATTAACAGAAGCACCGCTGCTGGCAGCGATAAAACTGAAACTCAGTATAAGGGCAAATAAACGCTTCATAGAAGTATAAAGGTACCCCTTTTTTTACAAATGCACCCTGCAACCCAATAATGTGCTGTTAATTTACAAAGCTCCACCAGATGCCAAAACGGAGCCACAAACCCACATTGGGATAATGCGGCGCCATTTTACTGAGCTTGTTAAACTTAAATCCGTTATTGATAGTCAGGGTATTGAGATTCTCTACCCGAAAGAATCCTTTGAAACTCCGGATACGGAAATGGGTGAAAAAGTTGATGTCGGGTCGGTTAGAGAAGGTTTGACTGCTCTGCACAAAAAACTGTCCCAGAAATGGCGAATAATTATCCCGCTGATAAGGGCTATGATATATCAGTTCAAACCCAGTAGAGAGGTTTAGATTTTTATAAAATACGCCCTCAAATGCAATTCGGTTGCGGGTAAATAAGAAAGGAAGTTTAACAGGAGGATCGCCAGTAGTCTGCTGTAAATGCACTTCGGTATACCAGTTCCAGAATCGCGACAGCTTGAATTTTTTGGCAAGACTTACCTGCAACACATTAAAAAGGGCCGCCTCTTGCCGGGCAGTATAAAAACTATCGAAATACATATAATTGCTCACCCCATAATAGCTGCCAGACAATTGCCATTGTTGCTGAGGATTATCATACACCCCAAAGAAACGAATCACATTTTGCTTGTTGTAGCTTGTTCGGTTGTTGATAGGAAAACTGCTGGAAGGATCGAATAACTGCGCCGGTGAACGATTCACATTCTGAAAACCCAAACTCAACGAACCAATTTTTTTTCCTAAACTTTTTTTCAGACTTACAAACGCATCGTAATCGCCGGCGTTGAGTCCGTTCACATATAAGCGCCCCCTAGCTTCAACATCCCATACCTGATTTCGGGTGCGGTTGCGGTATTCTCCTGAAGCAAACACATTGTACAAACCACTGGTGGTAATGGTATCATTAAATTTACCTTGAATATTTTCTACAGTTACGCCTAGTTTTAAAAACTGACTGAGGTTGTTTTTTTCCGGATAGGATATCAGGCTAAAAGTATTACTTAGTTTATTCCATTTATCTATGTAGCGAATCGTGTCGTTGGTATTTTTGTAATTAAAATATTGTTGGTAACGTTTAGAATTTACTGAGTCTACATTGTAGTCAATAAATTGATATTCGCGGGTACTATATTGAACATCATGCTCGAATCGAATGCGGGGATAAAATAATTTAATCACGGTAGAATCAGTAACCAGCGAATCTTTGGTACCTAAATCGTAATGATGACGCAGGAAGAAGATGGATTCCTTATAAATATTTCCAGTATTAACACCCGTATTAAATGGATTACGCCGAGCAATTCCTGCAATCCCCAAACGAGTACTCAATTCATATGCATCATTAAAAAGACTATCCAGCTTCGCCTCATTTTGAAGTCCCCCGTTTTCGGAAGCCGCATTTTTATTGGATATGATAAAGAGCTGCGCCTCATAGCGCTTATTCAGGGTTTGATAGCGCGTAGTAAACCGAAAGTTATTGATGCTGGCGTTTTGATTTTTCAAATTACCCGGAGCATTGTTGAAACGGTATTCGATGGAAAAATTAAAATTGCTCTTCTTGTTCTGGGTATGCAAAAAACTAATCATTTGCTCAGCACTGCTGGCGAGGGAGTAATTAAATTCGGTATAGGGGCGGGTAGACTGAAACAGTCGGGTATTTTCGAGGGTGAATTTATAGATGTCGAAAGCATGAAATCCCGGATCGAATCCGGGTTGCATGAGTGGACTAAACAAGAAGGGGTGCGCAGCTGAGCCTAGGTTGCCGGTGGTATAATACGTGTAAGGTAGGGGCGATCGAAGGGAATAATCGTTGATGGAAGAATCGATTAATCGATTACGGGTAGAATCGAAATATCGATAAAAGATGGTAATTGAATCGGCCTGGTTATCTCTGCGTTTGAGGGAATCGTTTCCGGTATTCTTTCGCATGGGCCGGCCCTGACTATCATAAGTAAGGTTACTGTTGCTATTGCTGTTGTTGAAATTACTGTTATTCCGAACCTGTGCAGAAACTCGTTCTACTAATAAGCTGGTAATTACCAAACATATGAATACCCTTATCAATCGCATAGATGAATGGAGATGGGTGAAGGAATTAACAGGGGTTGGTTGCAAACATCCATCATATATTCCGAAATAGATTAGGCAGGTAATTGTTGAACCAGTTGCGAAAACAATAGGGTTAATTTGGGTTCGGCAGCGGCAGCCGCTTGCAGCACTTCTTCGTGGGTGATGGTATTTTCTTCTTCCCGAATACCCAGATCGGTGATTACGCTGATGGCAAACACCTTCATACCAGCATGCACGGCAGCAATAGTTTCCTGCACCGTGCTCATACCCACCGCATCACCCCCCAACACATGAATTAATTTATATTCGGCGCGGGTTTCGAAAGTGGGTCCGGTTACCCCCAGATAAACCCCTTCGTGCAGTTGAATCGAATTGGCTGCCGCCAGGTTTTTCACCTGCTGAATCAGTTGTTTGCTGTAGGGTTCACTCATGTCGGGGAAACGGGTGCCCAGGGCATCTTCATTTTTTCCCAACAATGGATTAACCTGAAATAAGCTGATATGATCGCGAATGATCATCAGATCTCCCACCTGAAATGCCGGATTAACGCCACCAGCAGCATTAGATAGTAATAAGGTTTGAACTCCCAGCATCCGCATTACCCGAACGGGGTAGGCAACTTGTTGGGCGGTATATCCTTCATAAAAATGAAATCGACCAGCCATTACCCAAACGGGAACACCCCCTAGGGAACCAAAAATCAAGCGACCGGTATGTCCTTCCACCGTGCTTACCGGAAAATGGGGAATATCCTGATAGGGAAATTCTTGCTCAACCACAATTTGATTGGCAAGGTTGCTGAGTCCACTCCCTAATATAATACCAATGGCAGCCTGCTTACTGCAGCGGGTGCGAATAAACGCAATTGACTCCTGAAGTTGTTCGATGAGTACCGACATGAAACAAAATTGAATGGCAAATATACTAATTATGCCGGGGATACCCTCAGCACCCTAAGGGGTTAGCCAAGATCTGGGGCATAAAAAAGCCCGCTGGGCTTTGGGGCCGAACGGGCTGGTAAACAGGTAATAATGATTAGATTATTTTACGCGTTTTACGTTGACTGCATTAGGGCCTTTACGACCTTCTTCTACATCAAAAATTACTTTGTCGTTCGCCTCAATCTGATCAATCAGACCGTTAGCGTGTACAAAAGTTTCTGTTCCGGATTGGTCGTGCTTAATAAAGCCAAAACCTTTTTCCTCATTGAAGAACTTTACAGTTCCTGTGATTTGTGTGCTCATTGTTAAATTTGAAAGTATAATTAAAGTGCAAAGGTACTCCGAATTAACGGGGATTCCTAATAATTTGGAAAGGATTAACAACGTGCAGTGGGCTAATAGAGGGGTAAGGAGCTATCCTTCAACCATTTATCCAAAAATTGCTGAGGGCTTGCGGGTAAAATAATATCTTTAACCAATAAATGCTCAAAGCAACCCCGTTCAAAAATCTTTCCCTATGTTTTCGGTTAATTATTTAGATATATCTGGTGCATTGGGCATTATGGCATGCGGACTTCTTACGCTGAATTTTCTGATGGGTATGTTACTATCGGTTGCCTATGTACGTTTGCCCTTCTGGAAAAAATTGCCTCCCTATATCCGGCAAATCAATCTAACACAACTCCACAATTATACGGCCTATATTGCCTGGGCCTTGGTGCTTTTGCATGCCGGGTTATTGGTGTTAGATAAAGAGTTGGGATTTAAATGGCAGGATCTTATTTGGGGATTGGGAGCACCTAAGCAACCGATATTTGTGATGCTGGGAAGTGTATCGATGTTGGGTTTGGTATTGATAATTGTTACCACACAAAAATTCATTAAACGCAGGTTAGGCTTTCGGCTTTGGAAAAATATTCATCTCGTTTCCTATTTACTTACTATTCTGTTTTTCGTGCATGGAATTTATATGGATCCCCTTTTAAAAGACCGTTCTCCCGATTGGCTAGATGCCGAAAAATTGGTGATTGAACTGGGTGCACTTGTTATGCTGGCGGCTATACTTTTACGGGTACGCTATCATCTACAGCAAAGCAACCGAACTCAGGTGGATTGATGTTATTTTGATTGGCCCCTGATCTACTATTTTCGCAGTTCTACTAAGTTCCCATTTACTAACCTGCTACTGTTGGGTTAATTATGGAAACGCTCCCCTTTAGCAATAATCAAAAGGTTACCGAGAGTCCGTATTTATTACGGTAGAAAACAGCAACCAGTCCAGTATTTATACTTTTTTCAATTATTTAGTTACATATTATGATTTAAAAAGTAATAAATACCATTATTTAGTGGAATAATTACTAAATTTGTATAGAAATGATTGCTAAAGAGGAGGTAGACCAATTTCTCCGGCAGATGAAGGAAAAAATTGCTGTGTTTGATGTGGTGTTTCGATATCGGGATAAAAATCTAGCAGCCTTGGTTGAATTGGATATTACACCTACAGCCCGAAAGGCCTGTTTACTTCAGCTAGCTGCTGAAGATTACTATTCGGGTCCAAATAAAGACACCTATGATGCATCGCTACCTGATTATTATGAGTTTGGAATAGCCTTAAAAAAAAGAACGGTTTATATAAAGATCAGTCTAGGCAAAGTAAACAAACCGGTTGATTGCCTATCGTTTCACTTAGCTGAATTTCCAATAACCTATCCGCTTAAACACAATTAACTATGAAAGAGAAAATAACCTGTGCATACTGTGATGGAGTAGCCCTATTGAAAAAAGACAAAAAGGAAATAAAGTACCGAAAAGATGTGTTTACCATACTGGCACATTTTTACCAATGTAATAGTTGCAAGGAGCGGTTTACCAATTCCGAAACCGATACCCTCAGCCTATTACAGGTACAAAACCAGTATAGAGAAAAATACCATATCCCCTTTCCAGATGAGATAGCAGATATCCGATATACCTATGAATTATCGGCATCAAAAATGAGTGAGGTTTTAGGTTTAGGTGCCAATGGATACAGCAATTATGAAAATGGAGAGATTCCAACACCCGCTATTGGCAATTTATTAAGTGCTGCTGCAGAAGGAACTACCTTTCTTCAATTAGTAAATAAAGCCAATACCCATTTTTCAGAAAATGCACTAAAAAAAATCAATGAAAGAATACAGGAATTGATAGCGGAAACCCAACAAAAGGAATCCATTTACCAACTATTAAACAGCCATACCAATCCTGGTCACTTTACAGGATTTAAAAAAATAAACCCCATAAAAATTGCCGCACTAGTAACCTATTTTATTCAGCATGCAAAGCCGGCATTTAATGATAAATTAAAACTCAACAAACTATTATTTTTTTTAGATTTCCATCATTTTAAAAGTCAGGGTGTATCTATTAGTGGGTTGAGTTATCGGGCAATACAATACGGGCCTGTGCCCTCGCAGTATGATAATATTTATAGGTATCTGGAAAACGAACAAATTATTTCCGCAAAATTTTTGCGAATGCCCAATGGGGCCGCAAGAGAAGTGTTTGTATCCAATAGCGATTTTGATGAATCTTTATTCTCAGATACGGAGCTAGCAACATTAACTCATATCACCAAGCAATTTTCAAATACGCCCACCTGGCATATGGTGGAATTGAGTCATAAAGAAAAAGCCTGGAAAGAACTGGCATCTCAAAAAGCCTTTATCAGCTATCAGCAATATGCGTTTGATTTGAAATCAGTGTAAGCTAAATAAGCAGAAGGCTTACTAGATAAAGCTAAGACTTATACGGACTGATATTTCTCCTGCTTCAACGACATATAAGCCCAAATAGCACTCGACAACATCAACAGAAATCCCAGGAAAAAAGATACGCCGGGAAAATAAACGGGTGCTTTAGAACTGATAAAATACGAGAACAGATTCGTCATCATCAAAGGCCCAACGATGGTGGTGGTACTGATTAAACTGGTAAGTGCCCCTTGTAGTTCACCCTGTTCATTGGCAGGTACATGTCCGGATATGATTGACTGCAAAGCTGGACCAGCAATACCTCCTAAACAATAAGGAATCAGAAATAAAAACATCATCCAGGTTGAACTGGCAAAGGCAAACAATAGCATACCGAGCGCATAGAGGCTGAGCCCTAGGTACACACTTTTTTCATTGCCGATTTTAGGGTTGATTACCCGCACCAATCCTCCCTGCACCGCACCCACCAAAACGCCCACAGCACCCAGTGAAATGCCAATCATTTTTTTACTCCAGTGAAATTTTTCGATGTTAAAGAAACTCCAGTTGCTGTTTACCGCATGTGAGGCGAGGTAGATGAGAATAAAACTACCTACCAGTCCGCCCACAGCCGGATACTTTTTCAAGTGCATCAATGATCCAATGGGGTTGGCGCGTTTTATATCGAATGCGCGTCTGTTTTCGGCAGACAAGGATTCGGGCAGTACGAAGTAACCATATAACCAATTGGTAAAAGCTAAGCCTGCTGCTACCATAAAAGGTACCCGCTCGCCCAATTCGCCCAGGAATCCACCTAAAACAGGACCAATTACAAATCCCAATCCAAAAGCAGCCCCAATCATACCAAAATTTTTGGCGCGGTTTTCTGCAGTGCTGATATCGGCAATATAGGCAGCTGCAGTAGTAAAGCTGGCACCCGTTATTCCGGCGATGGCTCTTCCTACAAATAACCAGGCGATGCTGGGGGCAAATGACAATAGTATATAATCAATCCCAAAACCAAAAAGTGAAAACAGTAAAACAGGTCGGCGGCCATAGCGATCGCTTAAGCTTCCTAATACCGGGGCAAATAAAAATTGCATGATGGCAAAAGTAAATGTAAGCCATCCGCCGATTCTGGCAGAATAACTCATATCCGGATTGCCGGTAAGGTGCGTAATCAGAGAAGGAATTACGGGGATGATGATACCAAATCCTACCACATCAATCAGCAGGGTAATAAAAATAAAGCCGATGGCGGCACTTCGTTTGTTTTCCATTGATTATTTCGCTTCTGGTACAATTTCCCGTTGGGTATTGGGCACTTCTAAAATTAAGTCGGCACCAAAAAGCGAAGCTGGGGTGTGATAGCCCGGGCTAACATTTCCGGCCAATACTTTTTGGGTGATGAGTAAACTGGTGATGGCGGTAAGGGTATATCCTTCCGCAGTGCGCAATCTGGCTGTAAAGGTTTTACCCGCAGCATTGGTTGCCTGTGCCCAGATTAGGCTGGTTGCTTTTTCCCGCATCTCATCGGAAGGACCAGCGGGTTTTTGCTTGATTTTTTTCTTGTAGTAATTTTTTACAAAATCGAGTCGCAAAATCCAGTTAAACATTCCCTGCCAGCGCAACATCTTAAAGGTTCCAGGAGAGGAACGGGTATAAGTTACAATATTGGGGATTCCGGTGGTAGTGTAGGCAGTAGAAATATCGCCCCATGGAATGGACATACAGAAAATAGATTTCAATCCAAAATCAATCAACTTCCCTTTTTCTCCAATGGGTTTTTTTACAATCTTTCCTCCCTCGCGCGCTGCTCCGCTACCACCCAGATTTTCGGCCATGGTAGTTGCGGTACCGTGCGACAACATGCCGCCCAGGGTAGCAAAAGCCAATTCGAGATGGGTTGCATCTGGCAAATTATTTTTTACAAACAGGGCCATGCAATCGGTGGGCACTACATCAAAACCTACACCGGGCATGATCATTATACCGGCGTCAAGGGCTTTTTGGTGAAAGCGTTTACCCATTTCGAATACTGTAATCTCTCCGGTGATATCTAAATAATGAACTCGGTTGCGGATGCAAGCTTCCATCATGGGAAGGGCCGTATGCTGAAAAGGACCAGCAGCATGCAGCACTACCTGAACTCCGGCAAGTAAATCATCAACTGCTTCGGGCTTGTCTAATGCGGCGATTCGATATTCCAGGGAATACTGTTCGGCCAGTGGGCGGATGGCCGCTTCGGAGCGACCCGCCAGTATAGGGCGAACCCCATAGTCGGCTGCCATTCGGATTATCAATCCGGCTGTATAACCATTGGCTCCGTAGAGCAGAAAGTTGGGTAGTTGCATATAGCAAATATACTTGATGTTGATGGAGTACCCACAGGTAAATTTACCGGCCCATGAACCGAAAAGATTCGATATTTGTTATCTTCCCAGTTCGAAACGGTTATCTGAAATATGGGTAGCTGTTTCGGCAACCTATTTTAACTGTAAACTTCTTAGCTTTTAGTACCCATGAAAAAAATTTTACTCCTTATTGCTTTTGGTTGCTCACAAAGTTTGTGGGCGCAAACACTTAGTCCACTCGAACAGAAAATCGTAGATGCGGTAAACAACAAAATGGCTTATGCCGAAGCCTTGTTAAAAGAATCTGTTGACATCAACAGCGGGTCCCTCAACATCAATGGGGTAAAAAAAGTGGGAGAAGTTTTTGCCCGTGAATTTACCAAAGCCGGGCTCACCCCCGAATGGGTACCCCTGCCGGATTCACTGCGCCGGGCGGGGCATCTGGTTGCTACCCGCAAAGGTAGCAAAGGGAAAAAATTATTTTTAATTGGGCACCTCGATACGGTATTTGAACCCGATATGCCGCCAAATCCATATAAGAGACTGAATGATTCAACGGCTACTGGTCAGGGCGTGAATGATATGAAGGGAGGAGATGTTGTAGCGATTATTGCCCTGCAGGTTTTAGAAGAAATGGGTTTATTGAAAGATGCCAATATCGTTGCCTATTTTACCGGAGATGAAGAGCGCGCCGGTACCCCTACCAGTGTATCGCGCAAAGATTTTATTGAAAGAGCCAAATCCTGTGATATTGCCCTCGCTTTTGAAGGAGCCAGTGGATTGCGCAATGTAGC
>JAPLEI010000018.1 GCA_026391195.1 Bacteroidota bacterium
AGAGCAATCGATAATCGAGAAGTTCCCGTTTGTAAAAACATTTGAGCATGCAATTAATGAAGCGGAAAATATTAAAGAAGACCCGCTGAAAACCTTTTTCCCTTTACCAACAGGCAGGTCATCCAACCAACACTTCAATAATTTTTATTCAGAATTCATCGAAAAGATCATTTAAATTAAAATACTATGGCACTATTAGATCTTAAAAAAGCAATGCAACATAAGTCAACTACGCAGCAGCAACCAGAGAAGTCTTTGACAGAAAGTAGTAGTTCAGAAGAAGCACCAGCGCAGAACGCTATAGCGAGTCAACAGATAGAAACTGCCGTGGATGAAAATGCAGATAAACTCGAAAGACTCGAAAGCGAATCTTTATTACACTTGGATATGCCATCAGTGAGAGAAGCAGTTAGTAGTGGAGATATGAGAAAACTTCGCAAGGCGGGTCAACGTAATAAGAAAAACGAGGCCAACGACATAGTCATTACAGCTGTTTCAGACGAAGCCTTCTTAAATTTCAAAACCTTTGTTCCGGTAAGTGGCAATATCTTTGGAAAGGATATCGCTCATGGCAAAGCCGTACATTTAACAGTGGAAAATGAGAAATTCATAAAGAAACTAATGTTGGATCAGGATGTTAGAAAAAATGCAGTTGTGAACCATATCATAGACGTGGTAAGAATTTATTTCAAAAAATAATCATGGAAAGCATTATTCAATTCATAAAAGAAAATCCGATAATCCCGGCAATCATCGGATTCGTGATTGTTTTTATTCTTGCGTATTGGGTACTTGGAAAACTGTTTTTTTCAAAAAATGAAAATAGCAAAGGGGGAAAGAATAATAGTGGCAATAGGGGAGGGGGGGATGTTTTGGACAGGTATGAAGGGGATCTGGAAGAAGATGATTTGCCCCCGGATGATTTTTCTGATATAAAGGATCCGAGAATATTACAGCTGGCACATAAGAATTTCTTGAAGGATGAAGAACAAATCAGTGATTCGGTAGTAGAAGGGGGGATAATTCAATTTAAAAATAACAATGCAGAAAAGCTTAAGCTTTTGCAGGAATCTGAAGAAGAAAATAAGCGGTCCTTAGAAAGGATAAAAAAATCTAGTTTCAATAAATAACAGCAATTGCAATCAATTGATCAAATATTAGAAGAATACAGGTCACTTAAATTAAGTGAAGTCATTGATTTTGACAAATTCAATGAATATGCCATTGTACACCACTCTTCTAGTATAGAAGGCTCAACACTTACAGAAAATGAAACACGGCTGTTATTGGATGAAAATCTGACGCCAAAAGGTAAACCGCTAACGCATACGCTGATGACAAAAGATCACTACGATGCGCTACGCTTTTCTTTAAACGAAGCTGACGCATCAGCCTCAATCCCTGTTAGCGTGAATTTAATTCAGAAAATAAATGCACTGGTGATGAAAAATACCGGTAGTGTTTATAATACTCCTTTAGGCGTTGTTGATGGAACAAAGGGAGAGTTTCGAAAAGGCAACGTGAGTGCAGGTAACGCATATTTCCCCTCTTATGACAAAGTTGAATCATTAACTGTCAAGCTGATTAGTTCAATAAATGAAAAAGCTAACGGCGCATCCACGGATAAAGACAAAATTGAGTTGTCTTTTGCAGCCCACTTCAATCTGGTCTCTATACACCCTTTTTATGATGGAAATGGGAGAACTAGTCGGCTGTTAATGAATTACCTCCAGAAGAAATTTGATCTCCCAATGGCTATTGTGTTTAAGGAAGATAAAAATGAATATTTTACGGCGCTCCAGGACGCAAGAAAACTTAATCAGATATCACCGTTTTATGCATTTATGTATGGCCAGTATTATAAGTTTCTTGATCTTGAGATTGAAGCCTATAAAACGATAAGCCAAAACAAAGGAAAAGCTAAAGGTCTAAGTTTCCTTTTTTAATCCATCATATCCCAATAGTACATCGACTCCCCATTTTATAGCAATGTTACCCTATTTAATAATTATTATTACTTTTTTATTCGCTTTTGTGTTGTTTTATAACATTATTGTTTTAGTTTAGAGTAACGAATATTTATTTAATTACTAAAAATCGTACTCTATGAAACCAATTAAGCGCATTATCCGCTCTAAGGCGTTTAGACGCCGCCTCTCCCTTTTAGCCTTTTTACTTACTTGCCAGTTGGCCACTTTTGCCCAGGCTAAAATCGACGTTAACAGCCCCGTATATGTTCAGTTTATGAAACTAGAACCATATATAGGAGGATTAATAACCATCTTGGTCTTTATCTCAGCCATCAGGGGTATCCAAAAAATTCTTCGTTCTGATCCGGAAGGAAAGTCAGATTTGCTAAATGCAGGTTTGGGAGCTGCTGCATTTGTTGGCATTGATGTAGCCATCAGGGCTTTAGGTTAATTAGGATATCGTAAGTCAAACTCGGACTGCATCATTTTCTAACAATTAAAAGCGAAGTCAGGTCGCATTATTCCCACCACTAAACTGGGGGAGGCCTGAAGCTTTCTCATGATTGAATATCAAACTGAACCTTGTAATTCTTTAAATCGCGAAGCCAATTTTTTTGGCATCACCCAAACACTATTCTTTTTGTGGATTGGTGTGGTAGTGATGGCATATATAGTCTACTACGTGGTT
Organism: Bacteroidota bacterium; assembly: GCA_026391195.1. Taxonomy (GTDB): domain Bacteria; phylum Bacteroidota; class Bacteroidia; order Chitinophagales; family Chitinophagaceae; genus Sediminibacterium. The sequence goes on from JAPLEI010000018.1 coordinate 2,659, forward strand.
TCCTTATTGAGTGTGGATGTCCTAACCAATTCGGTTTTGTTTACAGAATCCTTATTACTTATTGGCGTCCTGCTATACTTAAAAAAACTGGGCTCCAAATTAGTTCTAAAAAAAAAACAAAAATCGTTTGTATATCAAAAATCGAGAAATGAGTATTACCATTACTTCAGATCTATTAAACCCTATTGCCGAAATAGGGGAGGGGTATATAATAAACAAGGGGCTAGATTATTCCATTGGCTTTAGGATGCAGTTACCATTGATTCATTCTTTAAATGATGATGGTTTTGACTCGATAATAGAAAAGATGTCTTTGGCCCTTAATGGCCTTCCCCCCGGAATCATTGTTCAAAGAAGTGATTTATTCTACCCTGCTACACCAAAGTTGAGTTTGGAGGAGAGGAGTAAAATCAGTTATCACGACATAAGGGTTATGAATGGCAAAGCAGTTATGATGAATGAAAGCTATATGTTTTTTACAATACTAGCAGACAAGGAGCAGCAGAAAAGTCTTGGGAACACCCTAATGCATTCTCTGCTGTATTTTGCTAAGACAGGCAAAAACAAAGGGTTACTGACAAAAAAACACTACTCTGATCAGGAGATAAGTATTTTCTTAAGTGCGGTAAGAAATTTCATTGCTACAGTAGAAAGTGCCGTTAATGGATTGCGTTTTTACAGGCTTTCCAAGAATCAAATGATAGAATTAATCTGTGGTCGCTTCAGAATGTTAAATCTCAACAACCCCGTAAGACTAGGGGAGGTGCCCGATATTTCCGATCATAAAGACAGGGTAAGGATAGGGGATAGGTACCTGAATATTATTTCCATGTTGGGAGATGGATTGCCGCCCAAAGTAAACTCATGTAAAGAGGACCCGTCCTACTCCGGTGCAAATGCAGTGCTGGCGGTTTCCAATTTATTTGATCTTGGATTCAACATTGACACTTCTCATATAATTACACAGGCTATTTACACCGTAGACCAGGAATCGGTTTACAAGAATATTGAAAGAAAGCGTAAAATAATGAAGGGTGCAGGCAGTGAGGCATCTGAAAACCATCATAACGCAAATAACATTGAGTTGGTACAACAAGAGGTACAGGGTGCTAAATCAGACAAGTTTGTACGGTTACATTTTGGAATCATGCTTATTACCGAGATGGATAATGAAAGTTATTATAATGATTCCCTGGAAAACATTAAAAGCCGTCTAGAGAATATGAAGATTAAATATTCTCTGAATAATGGCAATACATTAGGCTATTATTATGCTTACCACCCGGGCAATGCTGCGGATATAGCTGATATGGACAAGTGTCTTGTGCTATCACAGCACGCGGCAACCTTTGGCTTTTATGAATCAAATCGTGAAATGCACGCAACAAAGGGGGTACTGGTAAGTGAGAGAAAGACGGGGTTTCCTTATGAATTAGATTTCTGGGAGCATCCGGCTATTAACAGCCGAAACATGTTCATCATTGGGCCAACGGGTACGGGTAAGTCTGTATTGATGAATCATTTGGTTAGGTCATATCTCGATCATGGCGACCATGTGTTACTAGCTGATGTAGGCGGAAGTTATGCCCGACTTTGTAAACTGTATGGCGGGATGAACATGGTGTTTTCTGAAGAGAATAAAGTCCAGTTCAATCCATTTTTAATCGTAGAAAAAAAAGCCGATGGCAGTTTTGGTTCCATCAAAGCGGAGGATGTTGAATTTATAACACTGCTGCTTTACACTGCTTGGCAGAGCGCTAACAGCAAATCAAAGATTACAAGCGAAGATCATGCAACCTTATCCGGGACTATTATGCGGTATTATGAATACCTAGGGGAAAACAAAGATGAGTTACCCTGTTTTACAGGATACTATCAGTTTTTCCGAAAGTCTATCACAACGGATAGTCTATACAAGGATGTAAGCTCGACAACCTTTAATAGGGAGAGTTTTTTACTGGTTATGTCGCGGTTTATTGAAAAATCCAAGGGATATGACGGTACTGAATTCCAGGAAGGGGATTTGGGCTATCTATTCAACTGTTCAGTAAACCCTGACATTTTCAATAACCGTTTCGTTGTCTTTGAACTTGATCAGATAAAGGACAATGTAATCCTGTTTCCTATCACATACTATATCCTTACAAATGTGGTATTAAAGCGCTTAATGAACGCAAAAAAGAAGGGATTGCGATTGTATTATATTATTGATGAAGCCTGGGTACTATTAAGTGGTAAATACGGTGACGTTTCGTTTTTTATTGAATACGCCTTCAGGACCTTCAGGAAGCATGGTGGTTCGGCTACCCTAGTAACCCAAGGCATTACTGATATAACAAATAATGAAAAAATTGGTATAGCAGTTAATGACAATTGTGATATCAAAATCTTTAAAAAGCAGCCAGCCGATAAAAAACATCTTTTTCAACAGGCCATGAACCTCAGTGATCACAACCTGAGCCTGTTATATTCTCAGGCTGATAAGCACAAGGAGTTTTACATTTCGTTTAAAGATGAAGCCAGTGTTTTAAAGTTAAATCTGAGCAACTACACTTTGGGGGTGTACACCACAAAGGCCGAGGAAGTCAAGTGGATTAATGAAGACCTTGAAAGAACCGGTAGTCTGGAGGCGACACTACAGAATTTCGAACATTTTAAAGAATCTAACTAACCTATTTTTTATGAAAAAAGTATTATTGCTTGTTTTTCTGGGTATCCTCTCTAGAGTAAATGCTCAAATGGTTGTAAGTGATCCTGTTAACACAAAATTACTCGTGATTAGCAATGGGATCCAGTCTGCGATGAAATCCTACAGCGATTTGCAAACCAATATTCAAAGGGGTACCCTCTCTACTGTTGTACAAAGTACAGGGATGCTTTCTCAGCAATTAGACCTCATTAACTCCGCTTTGGATGTTGCGGATCAGTTTACAAACGCACAGTCAACAAGGGATTTTTTTATTCGACAAAGGAATATGGTAAGGGACATTAATTCTGTGACCGGTGATTATTTCTCAATTGGTGCAGGTATTCTAAGTCCGGTAGTACGGGGCCAAATTCGGCAGGATTTGGATGATGCAACCATTTTAGCTACCAAGAGCCTGTCGGTAGTTTCCTCTGGTTTCGTCAGAAAACAGCTCAATTTAAGTGAAAGATTGGCCTTTATTATGGAAGCTCAACGCTACCTCGACAATGCCCAAACCAAGATATCGAGTGCTCTTTATCTGGTTAATACAAAAAGGAAGCAGTTGCAAAGGCTTGATGAGGCTAATAAGTTGTACAAAATAATATTTTAACTATGGTACTTACTCTTTTAGATTCTCAGGTTGCTGATTGGTTACAGAAGACCTTCTCCACAGTTTTAGCCGGAACAGATGATAAACTACAAAACTCATTTGGTGGTGTTTATCAAAGTGTGGTAGAATTCAGTAACGGACTTGTCACGGTGGGTATTTTTATTAGTGCCATTTATTTGATAGCTCAATTTCTCATGACATCCCAACTGGATTATTCTGCAGTTCTGAAATTAGTTGTCATGCTAGCGGTTTATTTATCCTTCACGTCTACAGTGGATATTAAATCGGGGAGTAGTGTTATGGCCGTGATTTCCCGCATGTTGGATAGTTTTGAATCTACCGTAGAAAGCAGGATGGCAAAGGATAAGTCGGCCAGGCTGGATGATGCTTTTCGTAAAGGTCAAGAACAGGGCCTAAAAGAGGAAGATACCAGATTGCAACAGGAAAAAGCTGGGGGTGAAACTAAGATGAACGATGCCAGTACGTCCTTTATATCCAACACCATCACAGAGGTTTTAACCGGGTGGATCTTTAATTTCTTTGATATGCTCGCTGAGATTTTGCTAGTAGTCTGTTCGTTTCTAATTGTGTTTGTATCGAAGTTTGGGTGCTGGTTATTGATAGCATTTGCCCCTTTCTCGGCTGCGATATCATTTATTAAGGGTTTTGAAGGAAGCTTTATAGGGATGTTAAAGTATTTCATAGTATTTAAGCTATGGGCTGTAATTGTTATGGCCATAAAGGCTGCTATGTTTAATCTTGGATTTTCTGAGCAAATCGCTTTTGCTAAGGCCCAAGGAGCCGTTTCTCTATTAAATAGTCCTTCACTGGGTGTTATTGTGATGAAGCTATGTTATTGTTTAATCGTAATAATGACCCCTATGTTCGCTGATATTCTGATATCGGGTTCGCAGTCGGGATCATTTTTCTCTGCTGCTATTGGCAAGGCTGGTGGATTAATGTCTGGAGCTGCCGCTACTGCCGGTACTGCCGGAACAGCTTTGGCTGGAAACCGGATAGCTAATGTTGGAAGAAACTTTGGCCACGGCGGGGGGCTTATGGGAATGGCTGAAAGGATGGAGGGAATTAAATCCCCCGGAGGTTTGGTTTCAGGAATTAAGAAAATGATGCAAAACCCTAGTAAAAACAATCATAAATACTAGGCAATGGAAAAAAAATATACAGAACTTCAAAAGCTTTCCTTTTTAGACAATGGAATAAAAGTTTGGAAGCAAATTACGGTCTTTATTGTTGTCGCTTTTATACTTCAAGGCATTATAATGTATTATATGTATACCAGGGCTATCGTGAAAGCCATCGATCGGGTGTACATTGCACGAGATTTCTCAATAGATAGGGTAGAGGATAAAGTAGCTATGGCTTCTGGCCATGTTCAAAATTTCTACAAGTTGTTTTTTGAAATCGATGCTGGAAACTATAAAAAGAATGTGAGTGATGCCCTAGAACTTGTAGGGGAAAGCGGAAAAGAGTTGGCGCAGGTATATGCTAATAATAAGTATTATGAACGAATTGTAAGTAATAATCTGTGGATTGGCGTAAATATTGACAGTATAAAAATCTTGAATGTTGACCCACCATTTATCGCCAGGGTTTATGCAAAAAGAGTGATCAGGTCAGCTTATGGCACCAAGTACACGCAACTGAATTCAGAAATGGAGGTTCGACAGGTTAGCAATACTGTCAAAAATCCCTTTGGGATGATGATAGAAAATTTTAGGATAACAGATGATAGAGATGTATTCTCATCAGATAAATATTAATAATGGAAAATGATTTTAATCAAAGTAATTCAAAGCGAAAAAAGGTTCTACAGATTGTTATCCCGGCGTTTTTAGCTTTATTGTGTGGTTTATTTATATATCAATACTGGAGTCAGACAGGGAGAAATAAAAACACAGATGGGAGTTTAAGCTTACCTGCGGTGAACGCAACTACACCTAACAGGCCATTAACGGATTCCTTTTTAACCAAACAAGAGGTCTATACCGCACAGGATGATGCGAAAAATCTCGAAAAACAAAAAAAGGAAGAGTTTAGTAGGGGATCTGACAAGTTTGGGAAAATTAATACAAATGTCTTAGGGGAGGGGGATGCTAAAACATTACAAAAAAGAATAAGCAATGAAGTAGTTAACCCACCTGTTGAATCAGCGGCTAAGAACACCCATCAGGATCCTCCAAGGTCTGTACCTGTAACAACAAAACAAGAACCTATAAAAGTCAATACCGATAATGATATTGGTATAAAGAGAGGGTTTAATTCCTTTGTAATGAAAAAAGGCCCTTCGCAGACAACGAGCACTCCTGGAAACGATACTAAAGATCAGGGCAATTTTTCAAGCTCAAACACTAGCAATCCAGATTTCAACTGTGAAGCAATAATTACTAATAAAAGTAAAGTATCTTCTCGTGGGAGCGTCATCATCACCCTCCAGGACAATCTTTCGATTCAAAACGGAATAAAGTTACCTGCGGGCACTGAAATTGCTGCCAGAGCTAGTGTCATGGATGAACGTGTTATGCTTGAGATAGAAAGTGCCAACATAAACGGAAAAATTGTAAAGTTGTCCTTAAAGGCCTACGATTTGGACGGAATGGAAGGTCTCTTTGTGAAGGATGCACAACTGCAAAAAGGTGCCACTTCATCTACCAATAATGCTATTGTAAGCATCAGTAACCTTGGTGAAAGCGCATTTGGTATTCCAGGCCAATTGGCGGGTGGCATTATCCGAAGCCTTACCGGTGGGGGCACCGGAGGTGGATCAGTCACATTACCCAAGGGCTATAAGATGATTTTAAAAAGCAAATATTGATTCCTTTCTGACCTATGTTGAAAATTTAAATACAAGCACTAAATCAGATACGTATGTTTCAGATTAAACTAGTACAAAGAGGAGAGGAGAGTGTTTTGAAATTAATGGAGGTTCCCTATCCTGTAAATTTGGATATGCTGATTCCTAATGATTCGGGTACTATTGAATGTCCTTTGTATTTAGCAATTTTTGATAAACATGGTAAGAAACTTACAAGTAAAGATATACCCTTAGGTCAGGCCTTCGCCTGTTGGGATGCCATTATTGGTTATTACGGCCATCAGGAGATGTTGAGCCAGAACAATACGCCGGTTTCAGAAGCTTATTATAACAGTACGGAGGAAAAAAATGAAAAAACGCTTACTTATTTGACAGAAAACAAGTGGCGTTTACGGATATTTCTTTTTGCAGTAGGCATGATTACTTTAAGTCTGCTTGTTAGGGGAGTGGGAGATATTTCAAAAGGTCAAGGACTTGCAGTATTTAGTGGAGCTTCGCTACTTATTATGATGGTTTTGTTGCTTGTGTTTATAGGCAGCATAGTAAAGAAAATTCACCTATATAAGAAAGATTAGGCATCCCGATTACTTTTAAACCAAAAGAAACCTAAGAAACATGATACTCACCCCCTATCTTCGTGTATGACTAATAAGGTCAATTATTTAGACTTCCATCTACGTTACTTAACAGGTATTTTCAGTTTACGCTTTGTTTCAGCTAATTCTTCTCTAAGCTCTTTTAGTTCTTTTGCTTGGGCTAGGTTACTATTAGAGAGATCGCGAATAGTATTGAGGTTTGCGATATCGGGTTCAATAACCGGAGTGAAATGTTTGTTGTCTTTTATTACGATAAAGTTTAAATCGACCTTGCATTTCGTGTGGAGCACTTCTACATACTTCCAAAAACTGTCAAGATTAAAAACAGAGTTACTTTCAAAATTAAAGATCGCAACCTCTGACAATTCCGTTAACTCGGCCATATCCTTCCTCTTTATGCCCCCTTGAAGGCGCAATTCTTTACATCGCTGACCGATATGCGCATTTTCCCGTATTGGACCTCCAATATGTTTGGATTTTGCCGGTACCTCATTTGCCTTTGACATAAATATTAATAATTATTTGGTAAATTAATTTTACTATTATAATAATATTTGTTACTTTTAATTAAATATTCAAATGGTTTTCCTAATTCAAAAAGTAACATTACATACTATAAAGTTAATAAAATTTATCATACTTGCAACAATTGTTTGCTTTTGTGCTTTAGCTTCTTATGCTCAGAACCCGGTGACAAAGCCACCGGTATTGATTAAAGATTCTGTTACCTATACCGATACAATATTCCTTGGATTGTATAAAACCGCTTTTCTGGAGATTAAAGGAAGGGAGACGAAGAGCGTGAATATTGGCCAGCAGTCTGATGATATCGAAATCGGTCAACAAGATACTTTACCTGTGACGATGCTCAGGGTTTTGAAAGCAAATTTTCAGGAAACAAATTTAACGGTGTTCCTAGAAGATACGACTCTACAGTTTTTGGTTGTGTTTGTAAAGAATCCATCCAGAACCTATTATTCCTATACGCTACAGGGAAAAGAAAACCCGAATTACTCAATGCCCTTACCTGCAACACCTATTGAGAGGGAGTCGGCAGGAATTGTTAGCGAAAGAAGTGCTTTGAAGATGGATTCAGCGAAAGTTGATCACGAGAACTTATTTGCAAGGATCAATGTCCAGGAGAAGAATTTTCAGAAGGGGGACGTGAACAAAGGGAAAAAAATAGAAGTACGCAGGGTATATGTAATGGGTAAAAACCTATACCTCGGATTTATAGTTGATAACAGCTGGAAGGGAGCCCTACAAATCGGTGAGATTCTTACAGAGCTGATTCATTCAGGCAGTGGAACCAAGGAAATTATCAAGACGATTATTCAGGATAACGCGCTGAAATCTATAAACCCATTCAGTAAAACCGAGTTTGCAATAAGCATGCCATTTATTAGAACTGAGTTGGGCGATAAACTAAAAATCACTCTGAAACCGGTACCAGAAAATAACCTTCCGGATTATGTGATTGAGATAACGAACAGAGATTTAAACCTGGCTAAATATATTAAAGAAGAAGACAATGCAGCAAAGGGGAAGAAAAAATAGGGTATTGCTGATCGGCTGCTTGTTGATTGCAATAAGTGGATTGAAAGCACAGGATTTTACCAATATCCGGACTGTGGAGGTACGTGCAGGCAGAACATTGGTACCTGGAGATTATTTCAGTGTGAGACACGAAAGGTATATGAGTTTGTTTATAAATTTTGTTGTCAACGCATACATGGAAAACTCAAACAAGAATGGACTGAAGTATCAGGCATATGGTATGGATTTTCTTGCGGATTACTATACAAACATTGGCAAATTGAATAATCATGTATTTGAGGTCAAAGTGGGGTTGGGTATTACAGGAATGGTAGTACAGGAACCCTATGTATTCAAGGACTGGCCAACTAGTAAAAGGATCAACTATGGTCTGATAGGAGAGATTGCGGGAGAGTGGGCAATGACTGAAGATTTTTCTTTAACTCTTTCTGGCCAACAAAAGTATCTGTTTAATCAAACCCTTGGCAGTACCAAGTTTGGGGTCAATATTGGATTTAAGTACAAAATATATAAGTAACGATAGCAACAATTAAATTTTCTATATGACAAAAAAATACAATCCTATGGGAACTACACAAATACCCGAGAGAAAAAGTAATCTCAGAAACATTGTCCTGATTACATTAGCTTTTTTTAGTATCAGCCTAACCTCTTGTACAAAAGATCCCGTTACGCCGGACAACCCTAGTAACAGGGAAACGCCTTCGGCGCCAACCAATGTATTTGCATATCCTGACGATACTAAGGATTCGATTACTTGGTCGAGTGTTTATTCTGCAACAAATTATGTAACCAAGTACTATGTGTATGCAGCACCGGTTAGCGGATACAAGGGTACCATTGTTGCCACTATTACAGCAACGAGCGCAACAACTTATAGTTTCATCCACACAGGCCTCAGTAATGGCGTACCCTACTATTATTATGTGACTGCTCTAAATTCAGCAGGAGAGGGGGCAAAAAGTTCTGAGGTTAGCGCAACACCCAATGTCCCATTAAGCAAAACAACGAGTGTAGTAATTCTCCAAGACCTGCCTGCGATATGTAACGCCGCTCCTCTTAGATATTATGATCCCACAAACAAAGACTGGGGGCTCAATCCAAGAGCGATGACAGATACATTTCATCTGTATGCAGCTAGTTATGTAATTAAGGGGATAGATACCACATTATATGGCAATTCTGATTATAGATTTAGTGCTAATCCAAAATCAACACCTCCTAATGTAATTCTGAAATATTCTACACCTAAAGCCGTACTTTCTATTCCGCTGAGTGAATTTAACAAAGCTCAAGCTATCTATTGGCTAAATAGTGGTGATGCCCAGGTTCCGGCTAATAAAGTGATTCCGGGCACATGGGATACACTCCCTGTGCCAATCAAAATTTCTGGATTGACTGATATATCAAAAATCAAAAGTATTTGGGTAAGAGTACCAACCGATTATCATATGGCATACCCCGCAAGCGTACCCGTTATGTATGAAAAGACTTTCGTTGTATCAGATTTTTTAGCAGTGAATGGATGGGCAAAACTCGATAAAGCAAAAGAAACGTTGTATAAAGTAAATGGCAACTTTTATTTTATAGTGCCTGTTAAAAACCAGCGAGATGTAAACCCATCTTTTGAAATAAGAATTACTTATACCGACGGTTCTGTTGTGGAACAAATGCTTTTATACTATGGACAATAACTAAAAAAGAACCCCCCAAGTTGCTAGTAACAACTTATAGGGGGGCTTACAATATACAACATGTTAAAAATACTCAAATTTTTGAATGTATTCGCGCTTGTCTGCGTGTACCAGATTCTACAAGGACAAACTGTTCAGCCCTATGCTCTTACCCGACCCTATGTGTGTAACGGGGCAAGCTCAGCTGATAATTCCTTTACGCTTAAAATAATCAATAGCGGCGGAAATCCAGCTATTTGGGGTAACCCTTTATTTACTACAAACTGGGATTTGCGTGTAAACTCTCAGTTTGGATCTATCGTACGTTCGGGCAGTTTCCAAGGTCAAGTCGCCTCTCTTACCATTTCAGGGCTTACATACAATAGTGGAGATAGGTTTTATATCGCTGCTGTTGGTAGTGGTATTAATACAGCTCCACTTACATTTGAGATTTTTGATGTAACTCCAAAATTTGCCCCTTCCCAACCAACAATCACCGCCACAGCACTTACTATTTGTGCTACAGGCACTGTTGACTTAACAGCAGTTGGCGGGGGCAATACTTATACCTGGTCAAATGCAATGACAGGTACTACCATCACAGTGGGGGGTGGAACGTATACGGTAAATGAAAGTAATGTATGCGGACCCTCGCCAGAAAGTGAGCCTGTAAAAATTGTACAAAATACTGTTCCAGCAAAACCCATAGTAAATGCATCCGGATCATTAATACTATGCGATGGTGCGGGAGTAACGTTCTCAACATTACCGGCTACAGTGGGAGGTGTTATACTTTGGAGCACAGGAGCAACCGGAAATAGCCTTACCGTATTTGCCGCTGATAGTTATTTCGCTTATGAGGTAAACTCATGTGGCACAGGTCCTAATAGTTCATCCCTCACAGTGACAACCGCGATTACACCTCCTTCTGCGCCCACAGTTACTCCAGCGGGGCCATTACTAACTTGTAACAGTGTTCCAGTAACCCTAAGCAGCACTGGTTCCGCTACTATCACCTGGTTTTTGAATGGATCATCGACCGGATATACTGGTGCTTCAAATTCAGTAACAACGGCTGGAAACTATACGACAAAAGAAAGCAACCTTTGTGGCTCTTCGGCTGCGAGTAATATAGTTGTGGTCTCTGCGGGTACAATACCAATTGCGCCAACTGTAACACCATCCGGAAGTAAGACAATTTGTACTGGCTCTTCTATTGATTTAACTTCTTCTGGAAGTAATATTACCTGGTCAACCGGTGCCCTTGGGAATACATTATCTGTAAGTTTAGCGGGAACATACTATGCTTACGCTAAAAATTCTTGCGGTAGCAGTTTAAATAGTAATAGTGTTGCTATTTCATTAAATCCTTTGCCATCTGCAAGTATAGCCGGTACAACAACAGTTTGTCAGAATAGTACCGCTCCGTTGATTACGTTTAGTGGAGCAGGGGGCACGGCGCCCTATACGTTTACCTATAGGATTAATGGCGGAGCTAATCAAACAGTTACCACTACAAGTGGCAGTAGCGTTACGGTTACAGCGCTCACTGGCACTCCCGGCACTTTCATATATTCCCTAGTAAGTGTGCAGGAATCAAGTGGAATAGCTTGTAGCAATACGGCCTCGGGTTCTGCAACCATTACGGTTAATCCCTTGCCAACTTCAAGTATCGCTGGTACTACAACGGTTTGTCAGAATAGCACTTCTCCGCTGATTACTTTCAGTGGAGCAGGGGGCACGGCGCCATATACCTTTACTTATAAGATTAATGGCGGTGCCAATCAAACGGTTACCACCACCAGTGGCAGTAGCGTTACGGTTACTGCGCTCACTGGCACTCCCGGAACGTTTATTTATTCTCTGGTAAGTGTTCAGGAATCAAGTGGAACAGCTTGCAGTAATTCGGCCTCGGGTTCTGCAACCATTACGGTTAATCCTTTACCGACCGCAAGTATCGCTGGAACGCGGCGCCATATACATTTACTTATAAGATTAATGGCGGCGCCAACCAAACAGTTACCACTACAAGTGGCAGTAGTGTTTCGGTTACAGCGCTGACTGGCACACCTGGAACATTTATATATACTCTAGTAAGTGTACAGGAATCAAGCGGAACAGCTTGCAGTAATTCGGCCTCGGGTTCTGCAACCATTACGGTTAATCCTTTACCGACCGCAAGTATCGCTGGAACAACAACGGTTTGCCAAAATAGTACCGCTCCTCTAATTACTTTCAGCGGAGTAGGGGGCGCGGCGCCATATA
>JAPLEI010000002.1 GCA_026391195.1 Bacteroidota bacterium
CGGGCTTCTCGCCACCATTGCATTCTCTCATTTTTGTTAATTTGCTGCGCTGATACATGATTAGATGAGCCAATAACAAATAGAACCAATAATAAACTAACTAAGCGCATAAAATCATACTGTTTAAACCCAGCAAGCCGAAAATGGCTGGAAATTATAAATGAATTACTTTTACGCTTCTAATTTACTTGATTTACTGAACATTTAATATAGTAACGGGATGATAAATGGGAAAAAAGTGGTGGTAGTGATGCCTGCTTACAATGCGGAAAAAACCCTGGAACAAACCTACCGGGAGATTCCCTTTGATGTGGTAGACGATATTATTTTAGTAAATGATGCCAGTAAAGACAATACCGTTCAAGAAGCTGAACGATTGGGTATCCAACATATTATCACGCACCCTCGAAACAGAGGCTATGGAGGCAACCAGAAATCATGTTACAACAAGGCACTGGAAATAGAAGCGGATATCGTTGTGATGCTTCATCCAGATTATCAATATACGCCTAAGCTTATTCTTGCCATGAGCAGTATCATCGCAAACGAATTGTATCCGGTTGTATTTGGTTCCCGCATATTAGGTAAGGGCGCATTAAAAGGAGGCATGCCGTTATATAAATATATAGCGAATCGCCTACTCACATTCACGCAAAATGTTTTAATGAATCAAAAATTGAGTGAATATCACACAGGATACCGCGCTTTTAGCAAAGCTGTGCTTGAAAAAGTGAATTACGAAAAAAACAACGATGATTTTATTTTCGACAATGAAATGGTAGCACAAATTTTTGATGCAGGATTTGATATTGGGGAAGTTACTTGTCCTACCAAATATTTTGAAGAAGCTTCCAGTATCAATTTATCTCGAAGTATTACATATGGAATTGGTGTTTTAAAAGTATCATTTGGCTACTTTTTTAAACAATTAGGCCTGTATAATTCTCCCATTTATCAACACAAACAATAATAGTATTAGGGTGCTATTGGCAATCGCCTATAAAAAACAAAACCATTTTTTGCATATAGCTTGGTAAGCGTAGGAACAGCGTCGTAAACAGATTGATCGTTTATTTTAACTGAAAAATATACCGGCTTGTTGATATTTCCGGAGAGCAACCAATTTTTATAGGCAACTTCTTTTTGATAACTACTCAGCGTATCGGACCTCGTTGAATTGTTAGATCTTACAGAGAAGAGTAATTTTGCCTGCTTTTCATCCGGCGCAGGAACTTTTCCATAAAAATAGGGTGCATAGCTTTTATAGCCGAGCGTTTCCAGATAACAATCTTCCCCAGCATGGGCTGTAAAAAAATCAATATTTGCTCGCTGACTAATGGCTTCAACAGAAGGGAAAATAAATAAGATTAAAAAATAGGTAGCGAGTGTAACCGATCCAAACAAAAAGGGTATAGATAGCCTTCGATTTTTACTAAACAGAAAAAAGAGTATACCTGCCACCAAAAATATACCGCCGAGTGATTGCCAATAATGCCAAGTTATCTCCGCTTGTAAATTCGCCTGTGCGAAGGGATCATCCAGTAAAGTATACCAGTTTGCTTTATTCATCATAATGATGGGGATAGCAGCAAACAAGCTTCCGATTATCAATCCCATCAATGCCAATAGACCGGTGATTGCTTTATTCAATTGGGTTTGCAAAGAATATATATGTGCATTAACAAATAATGCTGCTATAAAAGTTAAGGGCAACCAACAAAGGGATGAGTAGTGAATAATTTTAGTAGTAACCAATGAAAACAACAGCAGGGTAACCCAGAATAATGAAGTCATCCATTTTTTAAAAATAAGGGCATTTTGGCTTTCAGGCTTCAACCACAAACCCCTAATAAAAAAAATAGATGCGGGAAAACATCCCAATAAAAGCACCCACCAATGATAGAAAAAAGGCTCCCCATGATCTGCATCGGAAGTGCTGAAAATGGCAATCTGCCTTTGAATAAATTCAACCATAAATTGTGGGCCGTGCTGAAGCAGATCTACCCCAAACCAGGCAAAACAGGTTACAAAGCAACTGAGTGTAATAAGCAGGAAAGATTTTATTGATATAATTCGTTTTCCTTTTTCTCTCACAAGTATAACCAAAAACGTAAGCAGGCAAATTAATAAAGCCACCGGACCCTTGGTAAGAATGGCTAAACCTAATAAAAACCCGGTAAGCAATGCACGCGTAGTTCGGCGGGTTTCTTCAGTTTGCAATAAAAAAAACTGATAAATGGCTCCGAAAATAAATAAGTTGAACCAAGGGTCGATGATGCCCGATTTGAAATACAAAAAAGTAAAGAAGGTCCCCAAATATACCATCACCCAGATTCGGGCAAAGGCAACATCTATCAACGATTTTCCAATTCTAAATAGCACCAGCAAAGTAGCCAAACCTGCCATTGCATTTGGAAATCGGGCTCCCATTTCATTAAAACCCCAAATTTTCATACTCAAAACCTGCAGCCAAAAGAATAGTGGAGGTTTCTCAGTAAATCGCTCATAATTCATTTGTACTGAAAAGTAATTACCGGAGGTTATCATTTCGCGGGCATTTTCGGCGAAATTGATTTCATCCCAATCAAACAAATGAACATGACCCAAAAAGGGGATATAAAGCAGGGCAGCAACTACCGCTATAGTCCATTCATTTTTGAATAGGATAGATAATTTCATATGTGTAGGTACCCCTATCGCTGAATTGAAACAGAAAGGATACTTGCAAAGTAAATAAAATAAGCAGCAATCGGTATGGTAAAGCTGATTTTATTCATTTAAATCAACACATCAACGGTAAAATAAATTATGGATTGGAATAGTAGTGCTTTGCTTGGCATTTCCCAATCCTTTATAAGCACTGTTGTTATATTTTAATGCCGCTTTATCAGTAAGCCTGTAATAATCCTCCGGCTCGAATGAACCAATTTGTTGGGTAATCCATTTTTTTTCTCCTGAAACATAAGGCAGCAGCATATCTAATGCTTTTTTCATGCGTGGATTTGAGGCAGAAGGGTAATTCCATAAGTCAACTCCTCTATTTTCGGCAAGTGTGGCCAGTTGAAACCAGGCTACCAGATTAAAGATGGAATAAGATAAACCGTTGGTCCGTTCGGTTTCTAGCGGCTGCATGCCATCTTCCTTTATCTGACTTAGCATAAGTTGGGGAGCATTGGCAAAAATCTCATCCGCAACCGCATACTCACCTACATATATCGCTAGAGAAGCGACCAATCCCTCATAGAAAGTTTTGTGGTTATTTTTTGTTCGCATTTCCTGTTTTCCATTATTGCTATTTCTTAGCCAGTAAAGTAAATCACGAAACCATTGCTTAACCAATTTTCGGTCATTCACCGTAAAAGCAGCAGAATTCTCCAGCAATTGGAGTCCCTCCAATAAATCGGGTAATTGATGGATATCAATAATTCCAATCCCTCTTCCTGTATCAATCCCTCGGATTATCTGAGCATGATTCAGATTGGGTATCATATAAGTGGCTGTATCGATGCACCAGAACCGTAAAAAACCTACTGCCTTTTGGGCAAACACTTCATCCTTTGATAAATAGTACGACCAGGACAGTGAAGTAACCCATGAAATCCAATCATCCATGGATTTGTGATCCGGTACTTTTGCATTTTCCGGGTTTCGTTGTCCGTCTTTTCTGATATATGGCAATCCATCGGGCTTAGTGGGATCGGGCCAGAAATAGGCGGCCATACTCATATATTCATGTGGATTACCACAAGGAGTAGTCTGTTGCTTGGCAACTACTGAGGTAAGTGACTTACTTAAATTGGATTGCCCTTTTTTTATTAATTCGGAGGCAGCAGCCTTCTTCGAAGGATCTTCTTTTATTAAGATAAGCATATTACTTACGCTTTTCGAATTATGAAACAGCAATGGATTTTCTTGCGCTATTAAAAAAGCAGCATAAAAAATACTTGCGATAAGAAGGAACCATTTTTTAACTTGCATATAGAAGAAGTATAGCATGAAAATAGGTTAAATGACTGTAAATGAAAAGTTTACGTTGATTTATTTGAACTGCATTTTTTTAATACATCTTAGGTACCTAAGGGCTTGAAAAGAAGATAGATAACATAAATAGTTTTATTATAATGTTTACTATATGGAAAAACTACATCGTTACAAAGCCGAAATCAAATGGTCGGGCAACAAAGGATCAGGCACCGATCATTATACCCATTATGAAAGAGATTTCAATATTAGTATTGGAAATAAGCCAATAATCCATGGATCATCTGACCCTGCTTTTCGAGGGGATGAAAATAAATACAACCCTGAGGATATGCTGGTGTCGGCTTTATCATCCTGTCACATGTTATGGTATTTGCATCTTTGTTCTGTTGCGGGAGTAGTAGTGGAGGAATATACCGATCATGCTACAGGCATAATGGAGGAAAGGAAAGATGGGAGCGGCTGTTTTACGGAGGTGGTGCTAAATCCTCAGGTAATTGTTTCCCTCGAATCAATGCTACCCAAAGCCACTGAACTTCATGCTGTAGCCAATCAAATGTGTTTTATTGCAAATTCAGTCAACTTTCCCATAAAACACCATTCAGAAATAATAGTAAGAAAGAAGTAAATGCTGGTTACCCAATTTCAATTACATAAGCCACTTTTTTATAGACATCCAGGGTAAACGAAACTTACTCAACTCCCTAAACCCGCCAGCCCACCTAGGCGGGCGTTACCCTTCCGAAGCCCCAGCGGGGCGAAATCTCACTCTATTTCTTCAAACAAATATTCCGTCTTATACTCAATCTCATATTCATCCAATAACTTAATATACTCCTCCCTAAACTTTTTCTTTCGATGATGCTCCTCCTGATTAAGGATATATTCTATTACCGGCTTCACACCAGAATTACTTACCGAAAAAGCAGCAAAGCCCTCTTGCCATTCAAATTTTACACTCGTATATCGATTCTCATTTATCCATTTAGAAGAATTTGCCTTAATATCACGCATCAGATCGGATAGACAACAATCTGGCTTCATTCCAATCAAGATATGCAAATGATCAGCTACTCCATTTATGATCATCAACTTCTGTTTCTTTCCTGTTACAATTCCGGTTATATATTTCAGCAATGCTAGCTTCCAGTGGGAAGCAATCAAGTTAGCCCTTCTTTTTACAACGATAATGATGTGCAAATAAATCTGTGAGTAAGTATTGGCCATAAGTTTGATTTTTGTTGAACCCGTAAAACTAGGGGGACAAAAATTCTCTAGGCGTTTTTAAGTACTTAAATTCGGATAAGGAAGGTTTCGCCCCTCTGGGGCTAAGGGAGGTTTCGCCCCTCTGGGGCTAAGGGGGGTGCCGCCCCGCCTGGGGCTAAGGGAGGTGCCGCCCCGACTGGGGCTGAGGGAGGTGCCGCCCCGACTGGGGCTAAGGGAGGTGTCGC
>JAPLEI010000098.1 GCA_026391195.1 Bacteroidota bacterium
TTACAAAAAGGAATCCAACCCACCACACCCAATAGATTGTCATGCTGGTCTGCCAGTGTAAGCAAAAAATCGGTCTCCTTCAATTGTTGCATAGCCTGAACGGCTATTGCGCCATCCATGTTTCCGGATTTCAATAAAGGGGCAAGATGTTCTGGCAGAAAGTCCCGCTTAATAATTGCATGTGCCTCACTCATCCACGGATAATCAGCTGCAGAGTATTGCCAAAAGTGTTGGTGACTGTCAATTCGTAGTGCCATACCTGCTGTTTATTTTTTCCGGGATAGATAGAATCCCCTTTGTTGCTAAGGTTATGAAACGATTTGAATTTTCATACTGTTCGTTTTTTCCAGGGCGCGCTCCATTGCCAGAGGGGTTTCGGCAAAAGCATAGGTGTCGGTAATAAGTCCGTCTAGCTTGATAATGCCTGCTGCCACCAGGTTGATGGCCTCTTCAAAAACATTGGCAAACCGGAATGAACCGAGTAGCCGAAGTTGTTTGCTCATGATAGCATTTCCAAAAATGGAAAATGTTTCCGGCAAGGTACCCACCAATACCAGTGTTCCGCCTCGGTGGAGGAGTTGTATCCCATCAGATAGCGCCGACGGATTGCCGGAGGCTTCCAACACGATATCAAATGGCCCTAATTGACTCAATGCAGTTTTATCCGTTGGATCTATCACTTGCTGCACCCCACTTGCCAAAGCAAATTCCCGCGCATACGCACTTACATCGCTTAGGGCTATCGAATAAGCACCAAAAGCACGAACCACGCGTAAAATTAATTGTCCGATGGGGCCACCGCCTGTTATCAATACCCGCTTACCAGCAATTTGTTCTGCTTGCCGAACTGCATGCATCGCAACACACAAGGGTTCAAGTAAGGAAGCTTGCGATAAGCTTATGCCGGGGGGAAGCACATAACAATTACTCGCCGGCGCTACCACAAACTCGCCCATAGAACCATCGTGATGCGGATCGCAACTGGCAGAACCAAAAAATCGCATATTCAAACAGAGATTATACTTTCCGCCGCGGCAGTAGCTGCAAGATCCGCAAGGCATAGAAGGATCTATCGCCACCTGATCGCCCACCGCCAGTCCGGTAACCTGTTCGCCTACACTATGAATAACCCCGGAGAACTCGTGCCCCAGCGCAAAAGGATATTTGGGCTTGAAGCTACCACAGTAGCCGTCTCTGAAATAATGTATATCCGATCCGCAAATGCCCGTATACTTTGGCTGAACAATCACCTGTTTGGGGCCACAGGTGGGCATAGGCTTTTCTGCCAGTCGTACCTCTTTAGGGCCATATAATAAAAATGACTTCATACTTTAAAGTACAAATTTTTATCAACTTCTTTAAGGAGATTTTAGATGGATACTAGTTTCACTGTTCACGAATTTTTAATTCTGAAGTTATCCTTCCACCCTAGACTGAGAAGAGGCAGTGCTTGTAAGTGAAAATAGCTTAGAACAGGGAGATCTGCTACTTCAGATTACAAGAAAAGGGTTTTTATTTTCTCCTCGTATCAATCAGGTACTGAATTTTCCATTGGTCGCCGAATTTTACCAGGCAGAAAACATTAACGCCGCTATGGCTATACTTTCCGTTGTACACAAATCGGTAGGGCGTCCACACAAAAGCCATTGGGCCATCTACTTTGATGGTTTCAAAAACAATCTGCTCATCAGCAGCGCCCTTGGCTTGTTTACCCACAAAATACGTGAAGTCGCTTACGGCTTCCGGACGAACGATTGTTTTGCCGGATTTATCCGTGGCGATGGTCTGCATAATGGAAGCCGAACTAAAAACAGCAGCCACTGCAGCAGAATCTGCATTGCGCATCCCATCGAAGAAAGAATTGATCACTTGTTTAATCTGAGGTTCTGCATCCTGGGCTTGTAAGAAAGAGGGAGATAGGATAATAAGGCAAAATACGGGGAGGAAAAATTTCATATAGTTTAGATTAGATACTTGCATACTTTTTTTGTGTTTCATTTCGGGATTTCAATTCCCCTGCATTTTTTTAGCGGGCAGGCGCAGGGCGTAGGGTCGGTTAAAAGCCTCCTGCTGCAATTTAAAACTGCTGGCCAGTAATCGGATCATTTCTTTGGAAAGGCCGGTCCGATAAATACGCATTTTAGTAACCAAGAATTTCTTTTTCAATCTAAGTGAGTCGCCGTCTGATTTGCAAACAGTGTTTAGGTGAGGCCAAGCCTGAACTATATTGGCAGGGCGCCTTCGGAATTACACGTATTACTTTTCTATTGACTGTAAAAAATCTCTTATTCCTTTTACATCCGCCTACGTGTTGTCGCACATAGTGGAATGTCCTGCATTGGCAATCATACTAAACCTTGCATTAGGTATAAGGCTTTGATAATACCTAACCGTATTAGGCCTTGCCGCATCAAATTCTCCCGCGGTCAACAAAGTTGGAATGTTGATTTTGTGCAAGTCGTTAATCCGATTATAATTTTTTAAATTTCCGGTTGCCAAAAACTCTTCCTTGCCCCACATGTGCAAATAAAGCTTTTGTCCATTCCGTGCTAGGGATGAGTCGATATATTGATTCATCTTTCGATTATAAAAACTGCTATAATAAGCAACTATGGCTTTACTGTAATTACTGGTGTCAATGTAATTTCCTGCTTTAAAATTTTTAAGTGGCTTACTGAATACTGTATCCATTGAATTAATTAATGTGTCAGCATCTTGCTCCCATATTTTTGTGCTCATACAAGGGCTGGCCAAAATCAATGCGCTGGGTAAGTTTTCGTTTTTAAAATAATAGTCGACTGCCAACATGGTGCCATAGGAATGCCCATATAAATAGAAATCTGTTATCTTCAGTTTGCTTAAAAGTGCTTTTAAATCTTTCAGCTGCGATTCCATATTCATCAATGTGGTATCTGCCGAATTTGTCGATCTCCCGCAACTCAATTGGTCATAAACAATGATTTGTCTATCATCAGCTAATTCAAATAATGGAGTTAAAGAGTAACTTGGAAATCCAGGTCCCCCATGTAACAAAATTATTGGAGTTTTTTTACCGGTACCGATTACCTTATACCAAATTTCCCCTCCGGGTACTTTCAAATACCCCTCACCCTCTTTTGGTTGGCTATTATTACAAGAAAATAAAAGCAAGGATAAGGAGACCAGAACTAAAAAATTAAGTCGCATGATGTTATGTTTAAATTGGCCTTGCATTCGAATTGCAGGTTGATAATTATTTAAATATTATTAGGTGAACCAGCGTTACTTCAATCGGGGTTGAACAAAATTATTTTATCGCATGTTTAAGAAATTGTATCAAAACCTAAACCCACATTGGTAAGCCCAAATAACTGCCGAATTTCGTTTCATTCGGATATTTGTCCGTTTTCGCCTCAATACCTAGAACAATTACATAGTGCGTGTTTTTCAAATATAACAAGTTTTTTTCTTAGCGGGCAGGCGCAGGGCGTAGGGTCTGTTAAAAGCCTCCTGTCGCAATTTAAACCGGCTGGCCAGCAATCGAATTGTTTCTTTAGAAAGGCCCTTTTTATAGTTTAGCATATCAGATACCAGCCCCTCACTTACCCCTAAAAGATTTGCTAAATTAACTGCCTTCATAGCATGTTCGGTCATCAGTAATTTCAATAGCTCAATAGGATCTGCCTCTGAAAAAGTATTATGGTCGGCATCATATTTTTCAATCAAGAGGCTAAGCAACTCAATTTCATCCTGAACTACCCTGGTTTTTTTTCCACTATCTACCAATGCCTCCAGCAGGCAGCAATATTGTTTGTATTGTGTGGCAGTCTTAATCACTTTATAGGGTATGCCTAACATGATATTTTGTTTAATACTGATTAACTGTGTATTGCCGATTTTTACAGCAAAGCGTGTCGTAAGCCGCATGCGTTCCAATCCACTTTACATACATATAAACCCATTTTTCTCCAAAATGATAGCTACAAATCATGCGGTAAGTATTGCCGCCGATGTTAAAAACTACCCGATAACTTCCATTGCCCAACAAATCAGCTGAACCAAAAGTCTGTTTCATATCTGCTACAGTTGTCCAATCAGCCTGCTTTACAATGGTCAACCATATTCGAAAAGAAGTCCTGCTTTGGGCGTTCTTCTTTACAAAATCTTCGATGGACTTTCGTTTGATTAGTCTAACGCGCATCCCTATCTTGTGTAAATATAGCAATAGTTCACAAAAAGTGAACTATTGCGTAGTGAAAAAATACTGATATGCAATACTCGCACACAATCGTGCGGACGATTAGGTAAAAACACTAAGTAAAAATTCTGTTTTTGCAAGGGATTGCCGAAATTGAACAACCCAACAATCAGCCGCTCACCTCTAGCAATAGTACAACTCGTTGATTTTGGTCTAAAAACGAATAAAAATGGTTAAATCAGGCGTTATTTGAGGTTTTTTAGCCATTTTTCACCTTTTTTGCCATTTGTGGCCGTGCGCCTGAAAAAATTATATCGCCGATTATTTTTGATTATTTCGACCATTTAACCGCCGAAATGGCCATTATTCCTGCCTGCAAACTCCTTTTTATTGTTTTTCTGAAAATATTTTTTGATAACTAAAACTTTAGTTTTAATTTAGCCTAAATATTTAGTTATGAAGCAAACTTTAACCCGCGCAGAAGAGCAGATTATGCAGGCAATCTGGAAGCTAGAAGCGGGCGGCTACCTAAAAGATATCGTTGAGGCAATGCCAGAACCCAAGCCTCACCACAATACGGTAGCTACCCTTTTAAAAATACTGGTAGAGAAAGCGGTAGTCGGCATCAAAACACCGAATCGCTATAACCTCTATTATCCGCTGCTATCCCGCGACGAATATACTTCGGGCTCCATTGCGGGCATTACCAAAGGGTACTTTGAGGGATCCTATAAGGAGGTCGTTTCCTTTCTACTTGATAAAAAGAAACTCTCGGTTGAAGACCTGGAACTATTGCTGAAACAAACGAAAAATAAAAAATAATACCATGCTACCACTTTTCTTTTACCTCCTAAAAGTAATCTTGGTATCCGGTATTTTATCCGGCTACTACTGGACCAGCCTGCGCAATAAAAAATTTCATTATTACAACCGGTTTTATTTGATAGGCTCCCTGCTGCTGAGCTTAGCACTCCCCCTGCTGAACCTGCAATGGTTTTCTTTTGCCCCGGCGCCATCCTCACCCGTTCACCAAGTGGCTCAGTTAATATATTTTACTCCTAATAGCGGAGGCGGTTCCTCCATTTTAGAATGGGACCAACTACTGGCAATTGGCGGCTCCCTTATTTCCGGCATACTGGTTCTCCTTTTTCTAATAGGTATCAGCAAGCTCTACCTGATTAAATCAAAAGGAAGGGTTACCCCGATGGAACAGTTCGATTTTATTGAAATCTCACTGGAAGAAGCGCCCTTCTCATTTTTTCGCAATCTTTTCTGGAAGAAAGAAATGCCCCTGCACGATCAGGCGGGCCAACGCATGCTCCAACACGAACTCGCCCATATCCAACAACTTCATTCCTTAGATAAAGTAATCGTAACGCTTACAACCTGCATATTCTGGATGAATCCCTTCTTCTGGCTGATTAGAAAAGAGCTGGAAGTAGTGCACGAATTTATTGCAGATGAAGAAGCCATAGCCGGCAACGATGCTGCCCTACTAGCGGAAATGCTGCTGACTGCCCATTATCCATCAAATATATTTTCGAACGGACAATCCTTTTTTTATTCATCCATTAAACGACGCATTATTATGCTAACATCTTAAACAAAACATCATATAGCTATGCAAGAAGGCTGCTAGTACTACCCCTAAGTATAGGAGTAATGGCACTACTTTCATTTACAATTAAAAATAATTCGCCCGAAAAGTTGCAGATCAATATGACGTCTCCCGATAAATGGATAGGACATCTCGATACCATTCCCGCTCAATTCCGAGATGCAAGTACCGGAAAATTAAAAGGCAACTTCCAAGTAGAAATTCAGGGAGACACCGCCATATTTAAGGATAGAAAGTCTAAAAAGGACTTATTCTCTGTACCCCTAAACCAACTGGGGGTTATGGCTGGCCCAAATAAAACAGGAGATGGAAATAATTCAGTCACTAATAAGAAAATCGTTTTTATCACTGAAGATAGCGCCATCATTTACGGAACAGGGTTTACTATTACCAAAGTTGCTAAGGGAACATTACTCAAAGAAAAAAAGAACCCACGTATCATTGTGAATGGAGTTGAGCTTTCTTCTACAGATGCAATCAATTCAATTCCACCCACCGCCATTAAATCCATCGACATGAGAGGTGGTGAAGTGAATATCAAAGTAGACAGCTCTGATGGCTCCGTTACTTATGTAAAACCAAAAGAGGGAATAGGAAAAATGGTATATAAAATAATTGCTGGCATAGTACAATCAGACACCTTTGCTATTGAAGATTTGACACTAAAAAAAGCCATACCCGACGTTCACTTAGAAAACAACTCAAAAAAAGACGAGGAGACTATAACCGTTACAACAAAAAAGGTAGACGGGAACCTGGTTTATACCATAACAAAAAAAATGTCTGTTCAACAGCCCATTCCAGGTGATATATTGTACTTTATTGATGGTAAAGAAGCATTAGCGGCTACCGTAAAAGATCTGAATCCAAACGCTATCAAATCGATAAATGTTTTGAAAGGAAATTCCACCTCAAAATATGGTGAAAAGGGAAAGAATGGGGTTATTGAAATTATTACCAAAAAGTAAAAGCCTTAACTATGGGCAACATGCAATATCAATTAGCTTACCCACAAAAAATTGATATCCCAGATTGACTTAGCATTTGATAATAAAATTGGAAAGGGTTACGATAATCCATTTCCCCAAAAGAGTGCCTATTTGGCGCTCTTTTTTCTTTAGAAACTCCCCATGGAAGTAAGAAGTACTCAAGATCGCTCTATTTGATAATGATATAACGACCCAAAGGGCATCCCCCTTTAGCAATAGCACAATTCATCAATTTTGGGCTAAAAACGAATAAATATTGGTTATATCAGCCATTATTGGAGGTTTTTTAGCCATTTTTCGTCTTTTTTGCCATTATTGGCCATGCCCCTGAAAAATAATATCGCTCATTATTTTTCGTTTTTTCGTCCAAAATCACATCAAAATGGCCGATATTTGCTTAAAATATGGTCGATTTATTATGAGCGAAAAAGCAGAAAAGATAAAAGAGCAAATCCTTGATTTTATCAAAGACCGGCCAGCATGTTCCTCACAACAGATATTGGATGGCCTCGGCTTAGCCATCAGCGCTACCACCATTAAGAGATATCTGCATGATTTGATGTTGGAAGAACTGGTACTGCCTTCGGGTAAAAACAAAGCAAGAAAATACAAGATTAGCCCGGCCTATGAATTGTTGCGGCTGATAGATATTGACGCTTACTTCGAAAAAGAGATTGACGAAAGGGTAATACAACATTCCTTTAATCAGGGAATTATTAAAAACACCCTGGAGCAGATTTCCATATTCACGCATTCAGAAATGGAGGCGCTCCAAAAACATTTACAAGTCTACCAGTCTAAAGTAAATAATTTATCCAAAGAAGAGTATGCACTTGAATTGGAACGTCTCGCGATTGACTTAAGCTGGAAATCATCACAAATAGAAGGCAACACCTATACATTACTGGAAACAGAGATACTATTAAAAGAAAAGCATACTGCCTCAGGAAGAACTCGAGATGAAGCAACCATGTTACTAAACCATAAGGATGCGCTTGATTTTATTGTATCAGACCCGAATTATGTGAATCCGCTAACGATATCAAGGATTGAAGACATTCATAGTTTGCTGGTAAAAGAATTACCCATTTCAAGAAATATAAGAAACAGCAGCGTGGGAATTTCAGGAACTAATTATAAACCGCTCGACAATGAATTTCAAATTCGGGAGGCGCTGCAGGAAATGTGCGATGTAATTAACAACAAGAAAAATGTGTTTGAAAAAGCACTATTAGCACTGTTATTGATTTCTTATATTCAACCCTTTTCCGATGGTAACAAAAGAACAGCCCGAATAATAAGCAACGCAATCCTGATTCAATATCATTATTGTCCGCTATCATTTAGAACTATTGATTCTATTGACTATAAAAAAGCCATGCTAATATTCTACGAGCAAACAAATATTAGTCCGTTCAAAAAAATATTTATTAACCAATTTGAGTTTGCAGTGAA
>JAPLEI010000156.1:0-1451 GCA_026391195.1 Bacteroidota bacterium
TGAAAATCTACATGAACCTGGGGCATCCACTGGTTATACATTTTCATGCGTTGGCGGGTTTCTGCTTGTGTTTGCCAGGCCCAGTCTCTGTTTAAATCGAAATAATAATGATTCACCCTTCCACCCGGCCAGGGTTCTGCGTGTTCGCGAACTGCAGGATCGGGGTTGTATTGATCCCCTGCCACTGAATTATACCAGTTTACGTAGCGGTCTCTCCCATCCGGATTGATGCAGGGATCCATAATGATGAGGGTATTTTTTAACCAGTTGTTTACGGACTGATTTTCGGGATTGGCTAACTGATAAAGGGTGAGCAAAGAGGCTTCCGTGGAGGAAGATTCATTGCCATGCACATTGTAACTCAACCATACAATAACAGGCATATCAGCAGGTTTGGCATTTTGTTTACCTGAAACCAATGCCAAATTGTTTTGGCGGATGCTTTCTAAGCGCTGCAGATTTTCAGCAGAACCAATAAATGCAAGCATCAGTGGTCTGCCCTCATTAGTGGTACCATAATTCGCGAGTTTAACGCGATTGGGTTGTTGTGATGCCACCAATTTGTAATAATCCATTACCTGGTGGTGACGGGTAAAATGGGTGCCAATCTTATATCCGAGAAATGATTCGGGGGAAGTAAGGGGTTGGCCGGATACTAAACCCAAGGCTAACGAAAAAAACAAGCATAAAATTAACCGCATAAAAGAATAAATGAATGGTTGGTAATGGATACCCCCTCTAAAATAGAAGTGTCCTATAGTCGGTGAAAATAAGCAAGAATTTTGGGGCTGGAAAGCCATTTTTTACCAAGTTAATCACACTCGGCCAACAATACCTTTTTTTAATGTAAAAAACACTAATTTTCTGCCATGAGAAAACTACTTTTTATTTCGGGCATATGCTTTGTTGTATTTCAACTGGCAGCCCAGCAATCTGGCTCTTGGGTGGGCCCCGGAAAGGAAATAGATCCTTTCCATTATACCATTGTAAAAAATGCAGTGTTTAACAAAGCAGCCGTTGGTTCGGCGCATCCATTGGCCAGTTTGGTGGGAGCCACTATTATGAAAAAAGGGGGCAATGCATTTGATGCAGCCATTGCAGTACAACTAACACTGGCAGTAGTATATCCCGGTGCAGGGAATTTAGGGGGAGGAGGATTTTTACTTGCCCGCAAAGCCAATAAAGAACTGGTAGGTATTGATTATCGGGAGGCAGCCCCTGCCCGAGCCAACCGAGATATGTATCTAGATAAAGATGGACAGGTACAAATGATGCTATCACAGCAGGGGCATTTGGCATCCGGCATACCCGGAACGGTGGCAGGCTTATTTGCTGCCATGGAATATGCCAAACTGCCCTTTAAAACACTCATTCAACCTGCCATTGAACTAGCTGAGCATGGTTTTGTGATTTCCGAAAAGGAAGCCGCGGGATTAAATAGTACCCGGGAA
>JAPLEI010000156.1:1503-2441 GCA_026391195.1 Bacteroidota bacterium
CCTACTGTATTTGTAAAGGCAGAAAAATGGAAAGCCGGGGATACCCTCATTCAAAAAGAGCTTGCTGGCACCCTTCGCCGGATACAAAAAGACGGTGCTGCCGGATTTTATCAGGGGGAAACTGCCCAATTGATTGTGGAAGAAATGAAAAGAGGGAATGGCATTATAACTATGGAAGATTTAAGTAACTATACCGCCAAATTGCGTAAGCCCCTAGAATTTACCTATCGTGATCATCAGGTAATTAGTTTCGCGCCCCCAAGTAGTGGTGGCTTGTTGGTAGGACAAATGCTAAAAATGATTGAGAAATATCCGGTAAAAGAAATGGGCTTTCAAACACCCAAGAGTGTGCAGTTAATGATTGAAGCCGAAAGAAGAGCTTATGCCGACCGGGCTGAATATATGGGCGATCCGGATTATTTTCCGGTTCCGGTTAAAACCTTGCTAAGCGATGCCTATGTAACGCAGCGGATGAGTGATTATGTTGCCGACAAAGCGGGTAGCAGCAGCAATGTAAAAGCAGGTATCATTAAAGAATCCGAGCAAACTACGCATCTGAGTATAATGGATGCCGAAGGGAATATGGTAGCCGTAACCACTACGCTTAACGGAGGATATGGCAGCAGAACGGTGGTAGGTGGTGCCGGATTTTTAATGAACAATGAAATGGACGACTTTAGTGCCAAGCCCGGCGTACCCAATATGTATGGAGCAGTAGGTGGTGAAGCCAATGCCATCGCTCCCGGAAAAAGAATGTTGCGTTCGATGACGACTACTTTATTACTAAAAAATAACAAACCATTGCTGGTAGTAGGTACTCCCGGTGGAACTACGATTCCAACATCCGTATTTCAGGCAATTATTAATGTGGTTGATTTTGGTATGACTGCCGATGATGCGATTAATAAACCCAAGTTCCACCACCAATGGCTGCCGGA
>JAPLEI010000004.1 GCA_026391195.1 Bacteroidota bacterium
ACCAACCAAAAAACCAATGTGGTGAGCATCAAGCAGAAGCCGGAGGCGAAACTTTCTGGAACAACTCCCCTTTGTACCGGTTCTGCCCAATCGCTATTTACATTTAATAATGCATCCGGAACACAATCTATCAACACAAACTATCAGATTATTTGGGGAGATGGCACTCCAGACTTAATAATTGCTACGTTTAATTCAGCCCAAACACATACCTATAACAGAGGCTCTAGTACATTATTAGAAATTGTTACTGGCGATAATGGATGTAAGGATACATTAACCAGAATTATTTATCTCGGAAGTAATCCCTCCGCAGGTATTGCGAGCCCGGGCAATACAAATATTTGCGAAAATAGTCCTCTCACATTTCCGATTTCAAATATTTCAACCAATAGTCCAGGAACCAATTATACCCTGCTGTTCAACGATGGAACTCCTAATATAACTTTTGATCAGGCGAATGCAATAACCAGTGTTACCCATTTGTACACAAAAAACTCTTGCGGCACAACGAGTAATAGTATCAGCAACTCTTTTATTGCAAAAATTGAAGCCACTAATCCTTGTGCTACAACACAGGGCTCCGTAACACCCATTTATGTATCCGGCTATCCAAAACCAGGGATATCGGCCTCTACTAATAATACCTGCATCAATGTTCCCGTAACTGTAACCAATACCAGCCCAACATTTAAAACTGTTTCAACAAGTGGACAATGCACCAATGGATTTAAAGTTTGGGAAATCACGCCCAACAGCGGCTTTACGCTAGCGGTGGGTCAATCACTTGGAAATCGTTTCAATGATCCCAATCCCGAAAACTGGGATCCATCTGGTAATAATACACTTAACATTACTTTTTCTATAGCCGGCACCTATACCGTCCGTTTATATTTAGGTGGCAGCAGCACCTGCGGAAGTGCTTTTACCGAAACCACTATTTGTGTAAATCCGGTGCCCACTTCTTCTTTTACACTCGATAATAATATAGGCTGTATGCCCGTTTCCGTTGCAACTACCAACAATAGTTCTGCAGCAATCTGCGGCACTAATACACCACAATGGAGTGTGAGTTATACAAACCCAACCGCCTGTGCGCCCAATGCTTCTTCCTTTTCGGTAACTTCCGGAACACTTACCAGTAATACTCCCAGCTTCAGCTTTAACAATCCCGGAACGTATACGGTACAACTGATTACCGTTGCCCCCAACAATGCCTGTGCATCCTTGCCATTTACAAAAACCGTTACCGTTAAGTCTCCTCCCAATGTGTCTATTCAGGTACCGGCAACAGTATGTAGTGGTCAGTCCATAACGGTAACGCAGGTTGTAAACAACTGCTACTCCACCAATCCAACCCCTACTTATGCTTGGACAATCACTGGGGCAACACCAGGTAGTTCTGCAACAGCTAATCCCGGTTTAATAGTAATTACTACCGCCGGTACTCAACAGGTTACCCTAAGTGTTACCAACGAATGTGGCACGAGTTCGGATACTAAAAATATATTGGTATATGAAACGCCTACTATTACCGGAACGCTTACCTCCCCCAGTTCTTGTGCGGGATCTAATGGAAATATTCAGTTAAGCGGATTAACCCCTTCGGGAACTTATTCGGTAAAATATACTAAGGCAGGTGTAACCACCAGCCTTACTAAAACAGCGGATATAAGTGGGGTAGTTCTTTTAACATTATTAACCGCAGGCACTTACACCAATGTATATGTGATTCAAAACGGGTGCCCATCCAATGCGTTGGGGCCATTTGTGCTTACCGATCCAAATTCGCCCAATCAGCCAACGGTTGCAAATAGCGGCCCTGTTTGTAGTGGAACAACCGTTCAATTTACCGCTGCCTCTTCCACGCCCGGGGTAACGTATTCCTGGTCGGGGCCCAATGGATACACGAGCTCATTACAAAATCCGGTGATTAATAACATCGCTGCCAATGCAGGAGGTATATACACAGTAACGGTTTCACTTAGCGGATGTAGCAGCAGTGCAACCACTACAGTAGTAGTAAATGCAACCCCTTCCTTACCTACTGTTGCAGCTGCTGGCTATTGTCAAAATGCCTCTGCGACTCCTTTAACTGCTGGATATTCAGTAGGGAATACATTACGATGGTATACAGCTTCATCAGGTGGCAGTCCATTGGGTTCAGCCCCTACGCCTTCAACCGCATCGGTAGGTACAACACAATATTTCGTGAGTCAGATTACCGCTTCCGGTTGCGAAAGTGGCCGTGCTACTTTAACTGTAACGGTTTCATCCACACCAATCATCACGGATGTTACTGCGAATAATACGTTAACCTGTGGAGGTAATGAGGGTAGTTTGGTGATAACCGGTTTATCTGCCGGAGTTACTTTTACAGTAAAATATACCAAGGGGGGATCAGCCAATACCATAATAAAAACAGCCGACGGAAGTGGTACAATTATAGTAAACGGTTTAGGGATTGGAGTTTATTCAAATATTTTTGTGCAACTAGGTAGTTGTTCCTCAAATGTATATTCAAACTTTTTATTTATTAATTGGCCTGATCCTCCCAATGTACCATCCGTTAGTAATACAGGCCCCACTTGCAGTGGAACAACGCTGGCATTATCAGCAGTATCTTCTACTCCCGGAGTTAGTTACTCATGGGTTGGCCCGAACGGATTTACCAGTACGCAACAATTTCCGGTAATCAATAATACCAGTGTTGCAACTGCTGGCACGTATACAGTTACGGTTAATCTGAGTAATTGTAAAGTACCCGGAACAACGGTGGCCGTTATTAATGCTACCCCCTCTGCTCCGGGAGTTACTCCGGTAGGAATTTGCGAAAACAGCACGCCTGTTACCTTATCAGCTACTGCCCAACCGGGTAATACCCTTAGCTGGTATTCGAATGCAATCGGCGGAACAGCCTCTTCCACCGCTCCCACAGCCCCTAGTTCTCCAACAGGAGTGAGCACTTACTATGTTTCGCAAACCACAGCAGCAGGTTGCGAAAGTGCACGGGCGGCATTAACCGTTACGGTATCAACCACCCCCAATATTTCAGGTATAACCCCCACCAATCCTACTTCCTGTGCAGGTACCGAAGGGAAACTAGAACTATCGGGATTGTCTGCCAATACACTTTATCAAACTTATTACACAAAAAATAGTTCTCCCGTAGGGCCGGTAAACTTTACAAGCAACGCAGCAGGTGTGCTCACCATCAGCGGGTTAACTGCGGGCACTTATCAAAATATTCGGGTACAATTAGGCAGTTGCGTATCTAACCTCGTAGGTCCCTTTACCTTAACCGATCCATCCAATCCGGCAGCGGCAACTTTCCAACCGATTACTTCCGTGTGTAGTGGTAATACCTTAGTGCTAAACGCTACCTCCACTACCCCCGGTGTAAACTATGCATGGGCAGGACCCAATAATTTTACCAGTAATCAGCAAAATCCTACTATTGCCAACGCAACAATTTTAGCAACCGGAAACTACACGGTAACAGTATCTAAAAATAATTGTACCGCCACTTCAGCTATTTCTGCAACCGTTAATCCAACCCCTCCTGGACCTAGCGTAATCGATGTACATTATTGTAAAGATGCGATTGCAGTTGCCCTAACTGCAACAGCACAAACTGGCAGCACAGTATTATGGTACGCAAATGCTTCAGGTGGAGTGCCGCTTGCATCAGCCCCTATACCTTCCACCGCAGCATTAGGAAATACTACTTATTATGTTAGTCAACTTACAGCTGCAGGTTGCGAAGGCCCCAGAAGTGCTATCACCGTTTCTGTAACCGGCATCCCGGTTGCCAATACGGTTACCGATAAAACTTTTTGCACCGGCATCAATACTGGCAATATTGTTTTTACCGGAAGCATTGTGGGTACCGTGTATACCTGGACGAACACCAACCCTGCCATTGGGTTAGGTGCTAGTGGTATTGGAACCATTTCCTTTACTACCACCAACACAAACCCTGCAGCGATTTCTGCTACCATACAAGTTACTCCTACGGTAGGTGGTTGTGATGGGGCACCTGTAAGTTTTACGATAACTATTTTACCTAAGCCGGCATTAAGCAGCACCCTAATTCCTACACCTGTTTGTACGGGCACTTTATTTCAGTATACTGCCACCAGTGCAACGGCCAATGTTAGTTATAGTTGGATTCGAACAGCAGTGGTGGGTATCAGTAACCCTGCCACAAGTAGCTCAAATACCAGTGGAATTATTTCCGAAACCTTGTATAATGTTACCCAAGGGCCCATAATTGTTCGCTATCAGGTAACCATGCAGAGCAATGGGTGTTCTGCGATTCAAGCAGTTGACCTCACAGTTAATCCGGATGCAAAAGCTCAGTTTACCAGCACCACCCTCGCTTTGTGTGCTCCCGGGGTTATAGACAATAACAATATAAAAGCAACCGCCTATCCTTTTGCGAATGGCTCTTACCGATGGCTGGCTAATAATAATTCAATAGGTACTAGCCTAATTTTTCCCGGGTATACCATCACTTTACCCAATGATACCATTCAAATAAAATTAGCTGCGATAAGTTTATATGGATGTAAAACCGATACAGCGCGACAAACCTTTAAAACCATTGCACGCCCAACACCTGCTTTTGTTGCATCCACCAAAATAGGTTGTGGCCCGCTGGTGGTAAGTTTCAGCAATACTACTACTCCTCAGCCCTATCAACAATTTAATTATACCTGGCGCTTTGGCAATGGCACTACCTCAACACTGAAAGATCCCTTACCGGTTACTTTTCAGCCGAGCAAAAGCCATCTAGATACTACTTATTATATTACACTTACGTCTGCGCTGCAATGTGATACGATAACTACCCTGCGCGATTCGGTAATTGTACGATCTACTCCGATTGCGCTCTTTCAGCCTGATACCACTATTGGTTGTTCTATCAACACCTCTCCCTATACTTTTAAAGCCTTTAATATTTCTATTGGCAAACCCAATACCTATTTTTGGAGTTACGGAGACAATACCTACGATACCACTTTCACAGAATCAACGGTTACGCATGTATTTAAAACCTTCTCCATTACTACGTATACCATATCCCTGAGAGCGCAGAATGAATGCGGCAGCAATAAAGATTCCATCAAGATTATCGTATTTCCGAGAAATATTTTTGCCAAATTATTTGTAGAAGGCCCCAATACCTGGGGTTGTGCACCTGATAGTATGACGTTCCGCAACGTATCTTCCGGAGCAACCCGTTACGAAATTAATTTTGGCGATGGCAGTGCCGACTCTATTTATGTTTCTGATAAAAGTGTGGAGACCATCAAACATTTTTATAAAAAAGCTGGGCTCTATACAATAAGCATGAAGGCATCGAATGGCTGTGTTAATACAGATACTACGGTGTATTTACAAATACAAATGTTCAGCAAGCCGGGGGTTAAATTTACCACTGCAAAAAATACGTATTGCCTGAAAGAAACGGTTCAGTTTACAAATCAATCCGA
This sequence comes from Bacteroidota bacterium, assembly GCA_026391195.1. Classification (GTDB taxonomy): domain Bacteria; phylum Bacteroidota; class Bacteroidia; order Chitinophagales; family Chitinophagaceae; genus Sediminibacterium. The sequence continues at coordinate 5,499 of JAPLEI010000004.1, forward strand.
CCTAGGCTATAGCTATCAATGGGATTTTGGCGATGGTACCGGGTCTGTTGGCTTCAGTCCTGCACATATTTATACCCTACCCGGCACGTATCGGGTTAAATTAATTATTCGTTCTATCAATGCAGGGGCTACTATTTGTAGCGACTCACTTACCAAGCAAATTACGATTAACCCCTTGCCTATTATATCTTTAAACTCCAATCTGCAAATAAAAAATTGTGCACCCTACAACTTTATTGGCAATGCCAACCAGCCCGTGGGCAATATCGTTAATTGGTTTTTTAGCGATCCGGGAAGTTCGGATACCACATCCTTAGGGAATATCGGCACACACACTTTCTTTGATGCCGGCGATTTTACAATTCGTATAACAGCATTGAATTCGTTAGGCTGCAGTGATACAGGCTATCTAACCGCTAAAGTAATTGCCTCCCCCCGAGCAGCTTTTCTTGCCAGCGATTCAATCAAATGTTTTAAACAAGACACAGCAATATTTACCAATCAAACCACCTATGCCGGAGCTGATGTGGTGGTATATAATTGGAAAGTGAACGATACGCTGAAAAAAACCACCACGCATTTTACTTATGATTTCAGAGTGCCTGATACGGTAACCACTGCCTATACTTATCAAGTAAAACTAACCGCTACCAGCAGTTTTGGTTGCAAAGATTCAGCAATTAAAACCATCCGTTTCTTACCCCCATCTATTGCAAAATTCAATTTTACCAATAGCAGAGGTTGTGCGCCTTTAGCCATTACAGTAAATAATGCCAGTTTATATTCAGACGCATTCAAGTGGTATCTCAATGATACCCTGGTTTCTTCACTGGTTAGTCCACAAAATATTCTTCTAACCCGACCTGCCACCACATACTCCATTAAATTGGTTGCTAACAGGTCCTCCGCCTGTGTTGCAGATTCGATTACACAAACCATGGCCACCTATGAAAAGCCCGTTGTTAATTTCATTTATACCATTAATAAACCTGCCTGTTCGGGTAATTTACAATTGCAGTTAACCGATCAATCCATAGGTAATGCAGATCCCGTTAACAGTTGGTTCTGGGATATGGGTGATGGCACACAAAGCAATAACAAAAATCCATCGTATGGCTATACCCTTCCCGGAAAGTATACGATAAAACATGCGGTAAAAAATGATAAGGGTTGTATTTCGGATACCCTCACCAAAACTGTTACCAATTTCGGAAAGCCCACCCTTAGATTTACATTGAGTGATGTTTGTTTGGGCACGCCTGTTCAGCCTGTTATTACGCTTACTGATCCCGGTTTTGGCAGTACACGTATAGCAAAATACTTGTGGGACTTTGGAGATGGCAGTACCGATACTACTAGTTTGCCCGTACATTCCTATAAAAAAGAGGGACAATATACCATTACCCTAATTGTGGTGAGCGACAGTAGTTGCGTAAGTGACAGCAGTAGTAAAACCATCCGAATTCTGGGAAAACCGGTAGCCAATTTTAATTTTGTAAATAATTGTATTAATGTTCCGATATTATTTTTCGATAAAAGTGCTTTAGGGTTTGCACAAACCGGCAATACGCTCTATGTGTGGGATTTTGGAGATGGCAGTGCGCGTTCGAACCTTCAGAATCCGGTGCATACCTATAGAAATACTGGAACCTATCCGGTAAGTTTAGTAGTGAGTAGTTTACTTTGTCAGAATGTTACCGATACTTTCATGCGCTCAGTTAAAATAGTTACCGGTAGGGATGGGATAGTATATCCGCGCATCACCACAACCCGAGAATTGCCTATACAACTGAAGGCGCAACCGGGTGTTACTCACAAATGGCTCCCTCCAACCGGACTCAATGCCGACACCCTACAAAATCCTATTGCCCTATATCGTGCCGGCGACCCCTCCAGTATTTTTTATGCGATACAAATAAAAGATACGAGTGGATGCACGATAACAGATGGCCAGGAAGTTTGGATATTTAACGAGCCCGATATACAGGCACCCACTGCATTTACTCCCAATGGCGATGGTATGAACGACCGGTTTGTACCTGTGTATATTGAAATTTCCCGCCTGCAATATTTCCGCATTTTCGACCGATGGGGTAAGCTGATTTTCGAAACCTCGGATATGGGACAAACATGGGATGGAACCTATCAGGGAAAACCGCTGCCCATGGATACCTTTGTTTTTGTAGCTACTGGTATCGATAAAAAAGGCAATACCCTTACGCGCAAGGGAAATGTAACCCTAATCAGAGATTAAGGGTAGGCTTGCCCCTATTCCTTTGTAAAGTAGGCTGCGTATCTAATTATTTTCCTGTAAATTGTTGTACCCAAACAACTTCATTATACACTATGAAAAGAATACTTGTATGCCTACTATTGCCCATTCAACTTTGGGCACAATTGAGCCTGAAAGATTTTAAAAATTATGCATTCCCCACCGAATTATCTGCATCCGCACAGGGAAACCGAATTGCGTGGGCACTGGAAGAAAACGGGATGCGCAATGTGTATGTAGCCGAAGGTCCGGATTATACAATTCGAAAACTACCTCCTTTTCAAAAAACGATGGACAGGAAATTACATCGCTGCAATTTTCTCCCGATGGAGAATGGATTGTATTTGTAAGGGGCGGCGATCATGGGGCGAATTATGATGCCTTATTGCCAATCAATGCCTCGCTTGATTTACAACCCTCCAAGGTATCCATACTAAGCGTTCCTTTTGCTGGTGGTGCTACCAAGGTTTTATCTGAAGGGGATGGACCCGCCATTTCTGGCGACAGCAAAAAAGTGGCATTTATTAAAAGTGGACAAGCCTATTGGGTTCCCGTGAATGGATCAGCGGCTGCTCAATCCTTATTTACCACACGTGGCAATGTGAGTGGATTGGAATGGACAACCGATGGATCGGAAGAAAAATTGTTATGGGTTGCCAATCGGGGCGATCATTCGTTGATAGGTGTTTATAATTATAGTAAATCATCGTTGCAATGGATAGCACCCTCATTTTATAGAGATCAGTCTCCCAGGTGGTCTACCGATGGAAAGAAAATTGTTTTTATTCGCAGACCCGGTATAGGGGGAGAACCTGATTCCTTAACTGTGAAACCCGCTACCCCCTGGAGTATCTTAACCGCCAATGTTGCAACCGGCGAAACGCAGACTATTTATCAATCCAATGGCAAGGGAACAGCCTGTTTCCCCAACACCCATGGAGGAGCTAACCTACACTGGGCTGCCAACAATCAGATTGTGTTTCTTTCGTATCAGGATGGATGGCCTCATCTGTATACGATTCCGGCTACTGGTGGAAAAGCCGAACTGCTTACGCCTGGCTCATTCATGTGTGAGCATGTGCGCATGAGTGCCAATAAAAATATACTCAGCTTCAGCGCCAATACCGGAAAAGAAACCACCGATATAGAACGCCGACATGCTGCCATGGTTAACCTCAACACCCGCACGTTTACCGTATTAACCCCCGGAACCGGTGCTGAATGGACCCCGGTAATTTTTAACAACGAACAATCCGTTGCTTATCTGAGTGCTACTGCACAACGCCCTCCTTTGCCGGCAATTAAAAGTTTATCAAATGGTAATAGCCAACTACTCGGAGAAAAAGAACTGATAGCAGCCAGCTTTCCCCAACAAGAACTGGTTACCCCAGAACCCATTACTTTTCAGTCACCGGATGGATTAACCATTCATGCACAACTATTCAGAAACAATCGATTTACTGGCAAACGACCAGCCATCGTGTATGTGCATGGCGGACCACCGCGTCAAATGTTGCTGAGCTGGAATTATTCTGATTATTATTCCAATGCCTATGCATCTAATCAGTACCTGGCCAATCTGGGTTTTGTAGTGCTATCGGTTAACTACCGGCTTGGAATTGGGTACGGATATAATTTTCATCAGCCGAAACATGGCGGTGCACAGGGTGCTTCCGAATACCAGGATATTCAGGCCGCCGGAAAATGGTTGCAACAGCAAAACTATATTGACGCTTCCCGTATCGGTATTTATGGAGGCTCGTATGGAGGATACCTAACCGCAATGGCATTGACAAAAGATTCAAAAATGTTCGCTGCCGGGGTGGATATACATGGGGTGCATGATTGGACAACCCAGGCTGCCCTGAATGCAAACAACGACAAATACGAAAAAGCTCCCGATCTGGCACTGGCATTACAAACCGCCTGGAAATCGTCGCCGGTATCAGACCTAAGCAAATGGACTTCCCCCGTGCTAATCATCCATGCAGACGACGATCGGAATGTTCGATTCAACCAAAGTGTAGATTTAATCAATCGGTTAACCAAAAGAAAAATTCCTTTTGAAACCAGGATGATTGTAGATGATACGCATCACTGGATGAATAACGAAAATGCCATTTCAGTATATCAGGCAGCTGCTGATTACTTTGTAAAAAAATTAAAGCCGTAATAAATCTACCACAATGAAAAATGTAAGCCTGCATATGATTATGAATATAAAACATGAATCTGACCACGGCGGCTGACTGAATGGTAGGCAATACACCAGCAAAATAAAACAGAATACTGGTGTAAAAAATGGGGAGCCTACACAACATTTAAAATTAAGACTTTTGTCTACTTTTAAAACGTACTATTTTTGGGGGAGCTTACACATAAATGCCCACCCAATTGTGAAGTTCGGCATGCAGTTATGTCATAGATGGCTTTTTTTGAATTGCAGAATATTTTTCTGATGCAATAAAATCAGCAGCCCGACTGGAAACAATGCTAGCCAGGTCGACGGGTGTTCGATTATTTCCCATATAGTCAAATGTTCATTGTCTCAATAGGGGAAGTAACATTTCCGGGATTTACATTGGTGAGATGCAAATAAATGGAGGTTGTTTTAAGTGAAGTATGACCCAGCAATTCCTGTATAAGGCGTAAACTCACTCCTGTTTCTAATAAGTGAGTTGCAAATGAATGTCTGAGTGTGTGCGTTGAGACTTCTTTCGTTATACCCGCTTTACTTGCACTATTTTTAACGATTTGATCCAGCGTTCTTTCAGAAATACAGGTTCCTTTCCGTCCCTGGGGTTCAAAGAGATAGGTACTTGGTCGTTCTCTTTTATAATATTCTCTCAATACTTCCAGGGTCTTGGGTGCAAGAATAGTCTGACGGTCTTTTCTGCCTTTGCCTTGTACAACCTTTACAACCATTCTTTCCGAATCAATTGCTTTGGGTTTCAATTGAAGAAGTTCCATTTTTCTTATTCCCGATGAATACATCAACATAAGCATTGCCCTATGCTTTAAATTTGATGTATGGAAAATCAAACTTTCTATTTCCTTTACAGAAAGAACAACAGGCAATTTTTTTTCTCGGCGAGGTCTTTTAATCTTTATATCCTCCCATGGTCTTTTGAGTACATCCTGAATATAGATTTTAAAGGCACTGATATTTTGGTTGATAAACGATGTTGATTTTTTTTGATGAACCAACAAATAATGTAAAAATGATTTTAGCTCAGATTCCGATATTTGATCCAGTGGTTTGTTCAGCCTCGTCTCCAATGCCATCATGCATTCACAATAATTGGTAATGGTTCTTGAGCTGTAATTTCGGTAAGCTAATTCTTGCTTTAACTGAAGAACGGATTCTGAAAATTCTCTTTTCATTTGATTAATTTTTAAGGTTTGATAAACACTTAAATTAATCAGAGAATTACCGATTTGTGAAAATCGGTTTAGTTCAACGTTCTGGGCTTGCCGAAGGTTGGGAAATAGAATTCCTACCGCTGGCTTGGCCACTAAAAACTCGATTAGCTAAAAGCCAAATTACTGAAGCTGGGCCAGAATTCCTACTGCTGATGGGCGATATTCGTCCGCCCAACTTTTGGCAAGCCTTTGTTAGCCGTAGTTTACAAGAGTTTCAAATTTTTGCGATTCTTGCATGTCTTCGAAAACTAACAGCATTTCGTCATTTACTTTGAAATTAACCTTGCCATTGGATTCGTTATATATTTCGCCACAATAAAAAATAAGTATTGATTTTTCGAGCTCGAAAACCAGTTTGAATGGATATTTTGACTCTTTGAATGCTTCAAAAAAAACATTCTTCACATTTGATCTTATTATTTTGTCCTTGCCAATCTCGTTGTTATTTTCAAAAGTGTCAATCCAAAATGTATCAGAGCCTTCAGAAGTTTGAGAAGTTATAATATTAAAATTTCCTTTGTTTGTAATAAGAGAAGCTGAAAAAGAGTATTCAAAAGAGAATGGAATACTTTTAGGGTCAAATGTTGGGTTAGTGTCCAGAGATAAAATTACTTTCTCAATAAATGCATTTTGTAATTGTAATACTGTCTCACAATTCACTTTATAATTTAGTTCTTCTGTCATTTCAATAAATTTCGGCTAACGAGCAGGGCTTGCTTGCAGGGCTGGAATTCATTGCTGGTCCGCCCGGAACCGCTGCTGATTAAAGATATAAAAGTACAGGTTAACAAACAAAAGCCCAACAATGTACGTCCTGCCCAGATGAAGCACAACAGCGATAAAATGACCATTGTTCCAATGTCCAGCCAGCCTTGCAGCAAACCCAATGTTAGCTGATGTTTTTCTTCCTGATATTTGCTATGATTACAATGGTTAAAACAATAAATATAATTATACCCCACAAAATTAAATTGGAAGGTTTATAAAAAGAATTTGAAGTCTTGTCAACTACCCATTTTTCATTTTCAACTCTTAATTTTACTTCTTGTTGGTTGTCATTCTTTAAAATGTATTGTTGTTGTGGCAAACCTTTGGTTGTAAGAATTAATTCGCACATATTATTGTGCATGTCCTTAAAGAATGTATTTCTAACATACACCGATGTGATTTTTTTAGGTGGGTTCAGCAATTCAGCAAACATGGTGGTTTCGTGCCCAAGAATCACGTAAGGATTTATTAATTTAACCGTATCATCATTTATAATTACAAAGCAATTTTTATCGAAATGTTTAATAATTAATTGGTTAAATTCATCGGGCGTTCTATAAGCAGTTTTATTATAGTGGTAGTCAATCTCACCCTCAAAAGCGGTAAGCGAACTTTTTATAAGCAATAAAGATTTGCCATTTTGGTCATAAATCATCAGACTGGATAGTTGAGGCTCATGAGCCTGAACTACCTTTACACATAGCAATAAAAGAATCAGATAAATTGACTTCATTATTTTCTCTTTTATTATTAGTTAGCGTAAGCACCTGCTAAACTGTTAATAAAATTGTTTGAACCTGCCTTATCAACATGATAATGATAACCTCTTGTTGCATCATAATGTCCACGACTTGCATCTAAATCTGTATACTCCGCCCCACTGGCACTCAACCGCTCGTACATGCCAAAACCATCTAGTGCATAACCAATCATGGCAGCATGACCATCAGTTTGCGTAATTTTTGTTGACATTCCGGTTGCGGCATGATAGTGATAACCAGCCATCAAATTTATGTGACCACCGGCATCGTCAAACGGGGCTAATGTGTAAGCTGCCAATATTATATTAGTAGGAGCAGGGGGATCAAATAGAACACCATTAAATGCTATACCTCTAATGGTTGGCCCTGTTGCCATTGGGCCATTTCCAAAACTAACCGGAGAACTTAATTTTACTGGCGTAACAGGAATGTAAATGGTTTGTGTTAATGTGGATACGTATGAAGGCAGGCATTCTACGCAGTAGTTTTTATAGGCTGCACCAACATTTGGATTGGCTGCGGCTGCACAATCTGCCTGAGTCAAAGTTTTTGTAATTACACCTGTGGTTGTATTGTACATCTTCCATGTAGTGTCATGATAAAATGTTGCCAGGTTTTTAACAAATGCTCCATTAACATCATAAACATTGCCACCGTCTATCCAAATACCGCCTTTACTTGCGTCATCAGTAATATTAGAAGGACACCACGGGCCCATATTGTGATCGGTCGGTGTGCTTTTGGTTACTATTTTGTAGCAATCGGCAGTTGTTCCGTTTGAAAGTGTACGGGATACAATACTGATCGGTTCTGATAGACCTGCAGACAGGAACTTTGTTTTGTCAACATTAATTACTGTTCCCGAAGCAATGTCGGTAGTTGTGCCATCATTTTTTTTACATGAAATGAATAAACAAATTGCTGATGCGAATACGAAAATTTTGTACTTCATAATATTTACTTTTTTATGGTTAATATTATTTAGACGAGTACAAATGAATTTTCCTTCGGTCGTTATGAAACTTTTTATTTTAAAAGAGATAGATGTGGCGGAGGACAAAATATCAGCTAACGTTTTGCAGCTACCCGAAGGGCGGGACTTTTACCACAAAACTTGATTTTAAAAACTAATGTTTGATTTACCACAAAACTGTCTTTGGAACACGAAACCCCGCCTTTTGGGTAGGTGCTGTTATGCCTTCGTTGTTTTTTCACGCTGTGTATTTTGTCAGCT
>JAPLEI010000108.1 GCA_026391195.1 Bacteroidota bacterium
GTGGCTGGTCGCTGTGTATCATTAAAATAGGCAAGTACGGTTACTACCGCCTTGGTTACCGGGGTTTTTAAAATATGTTCGGCGCGATGTTTGAGTTCTTTTAAAATGAATGACGACAGCTCAATAGGAGAATAAAACTTTTCACCCACCTGCACTTTTACCAAACTATCCTCATTACCGTCAATCACCCGATAGGTGAAAAAATCGGCATGGGCTTTCAGGTCATCATAATTTTTACCCATCAATCTTTTGGCACTGAAAATCGTATGCTGCGGATCGGTTTCCAGCAAAGCACGAGCCGATTCCCCCACGGTGATATTCCCGTTGGCATCAAAATGAACGATACTCGGAACCAGGCTGCTGCTATCGTGTTCTTTCAGGGCTACCGGCTGCTTACTTTCGGGATGAATGATTGCCACCAAACTATTGGTGGTTCCCAAATCGATACCCACGATCATCTCGGGTTTTTGTAAACTACCAGTTGCTATATTGATGGGAATTCTTGCCATAGAAGGATTTAATTTGCCAGAGTGGGCAAAGCTATAACACCTTGGTGGCACAATGGTTGCGAAATAAGGAAAAGCTTATCCGTTCTGAACCACGCGGGTTTTACTTAGATAATCGTGCAGGGTTACCCCTAAAAAAGGAAGAAAAAATAAATCAAGAAGAAATATCCGAACCGCAGAACGAATGAATATTTGCCAAACACTGGGTCGCGTACCGCGAAGATTTACAACACGGGTAAGACTGATCATTTTCCCCGGCGTTCGGGCAAGCAGGGCCTCCCAAACAAAATAATAGACAAACAAAAATCCAAAGAAAAACCAACCAAAATTAAGCTGAGGGTAATCCCAATAGGCCACATACCAGGTCCAAATGCGCATCAGCAGCAGAGACACCAGAAAAATAAGGGCAGTATCTACTAAAAAATTAAGAGTTCGGGTTCCGTCTCCAGCCGTTTTCATAGGTACAAAATTAAGCAATGTACTCAATAGCCCCATCAATAAAATCATTCCTTACTTTTGTTACATGAATACACCCACCAATCTGATAGCCGAATTACAATGGAGAGGGATGATACAGGATATTATGCCCGGTACCGAAGAATGGCTGATGAAAGAAAAAGTATCCGGTTATATTGGATTCGACCCCACTTCGGATAGTTTGCACATTGGTAGTATGGTGCCGATTTTATTATTGGTTCACTTGCAACGTGCCGGTCATAGACCCGTTGCCCTGGTGGGCGGCGCAACCGGCATGGTAGGTGACCCCAGTGGAAAAAGTGAAGAAAGAAATCTGTTGAGCGAAGAAGTGTTGCAGCAGAATGTGGAAGGTGTTCGCAATCAACTAAGCAAGTTTTTAGATTTTTCTGCCAGTAACCCACAGGCAGCACTTTTGGTAAATAATTATGACTGGTTCAAGGGATTGGATTTTTTAACCTTTATACGCGATGTAGGTAAACATATTACCGTTAACTACATGATGGCAAAGGATAGTGTGAAAAAAAGGATTGAGGGCGAAAATGGCATGAGCTTTACCGAGTTCAGCTATCAACTGGTGCAGGGATATGATTTTTATTGGCTCTATAATAATCATAACTGCCACCTGCAAATGGGGGGTAGCGATCAGTGGGGAAATATATTGACTGGTGCCGAACTTATCCGCAGAAAAAGTGGCGGGGAAGCCTATGCTTTTACCTGTCCCCTGATTACTAAAGCAGACGGAGGCAAATTTGGTAAAACAGAAAAGGGAAATGTTTGGTTAGATGCCCAAAAAACTACCCCCTATCAGTTTTATCAGTTCTGGTTAAATGCTTCGGATGAGGATGCAGAAAAATGGATAAAAATATTTACGCTACTACCGCAGGATACGATTAATCAATTAATCATCACCCACCGCGAAAAACCCGAAGCCAGGGCATTACAGCAGCAACTAGCGCTGGAGGTAACGGCATTTGTGCATGGCAAAGAAGTGCTGGACAGCATCCTGGAAACTACCCGTGGATTTTTTGGCGGGGATGCATTGAATTTTATCAAAAACACTACTGCAGCTACCCTTGAAAAAAGCGGTCTGCCTACCCTACCCTATGGTGGTGAATGGCCCGTAAATGTTGTAACACTTTTAGCAGAAGCCGGCAGTTTTCCGAGTAAGGGGGAAGCAAAGAAAATGATACAGGCAGGGGGCGTTAGTATCAACGAACAAAAGATTACGGATATCCAAACGATGATTGATGATAGCCATCTGCTGAATGGCCGTTTTATATTAGTTCGCCGAGGAAAAAAGCAATTAGACCTGATTATTCGCAAGTAACAATAGCCTTATTTGTTGGCTAATTTTCGATAGGCTTTTGCATACCCAATACCCAACGTTCGGGCGGAGGGGCTATCATAATGCAGGGTGTCTCCCTTATGAGTAAGTCCGGTTGACTTCACCCATTTACATCCGGGCAAACTACTGCCTACTTTTTTAATGGCATCGTTCACCACCAGTTTGCTTGGGTTTCTATAAGTTGTAAAAAAACTCAACTGTGCCGGAATAAACAGCAGATCGGGTTGCTGCAAATCGTTGCGAAATCTTTCGATAAGGGTGGTTAGTTTTTGTTCGTAGCTGTTGCAGCGGTCTGGATGACTATCACTTTCCCCCTGGTGCCAAAGAACGGCCGTAATTTTTCCAATGGATTGTGCCAGTTTGGCTCTGTTGAGGGCATTATCGTAGGGATAGCTGCGGGTTACGGAGTCGAAGGCGCCGGGGTTCCAAAGGTCGATGCGGCTTCCCCCTACGGCAGCTGGAATCAGGTAGATACGGGCCTGTTTATCTTTTCGCAGAATTTCTCGGGCAAAGGCAAAACCTGGTCCAACCCCCACCATGGCCGGTTTATCAAAATGCAAAGGTTCCCGGGCGGGGTATCCATTGCAGGGCGGAGTTCAGCATAAAAATATTGGGAACAGCAGTGCTATCTACTGCTTCGGGTTTTCCTCTGCCTGCCATATTCGACTGCCCTGCCAGCAGAAAAATATAGGTATGGGTGTTACTAATTGCAACCGACTGAGCCTGCAGGGAAATTGCTAATCCGCAACCGATTATCCAACCAAAAAAATGCTTCATGCCGGGTAGATTATTCGCAGGGGTTAGGGTAGGGTTTGAATTACTTTCCACATTTCCTTTGCTACCAGGTTATTGCCAGCAGGGGTGAGATGAACCCGGTCGCGGGTTAAAATACCGGATTCCTTATTCTCGGGATTATTTACTAGGTTATACTGCATAAACAAACTGCGTAAATCTACGAGTGGGATGGATTTTTTGGCAGCAAAATTTCTGATCCACTGACTATAAAAATTCAAATCTCCATCCTGTGGATTAGAATGATCAGTTCTTTCGCCAATCACTGCGGTGGTGCAGATAATCACCTTTATTCCGGCAGCCTGTAATTTGGCAACTACTGCTTCATAAAATCTACCAAACTTGTTAAAATCGGTTCCCGTTCCACTGGATGATTTGTGCCAAACGTCATTCACACCTACATAAATCACCACTATATCGGGTTGCTTCTTAAGCACGTCTTCCTCCATCCGTAGGTAGAGGTCGTAAATTTTATCCCCCCCAATGCCGGCCCCAATCAGTTCGTAATCTGATGATTTTTTGTCAAGGGCTACCAGAGAATCCATTAAACGGATATAGCCGCCGGGCTGTGCGCCTGCCTGGGTAATGGAATCACCAAAAAATACGACTTTCTTTTTGGCAGGTGCCCAAAAAGAAACCAAGGCCAAAGAACATAAGGCAACAGATAATAAGCGGGTAGTTAACATGTTAGGAGGTGTTTAGTCAATAATATTAAGATTTTTCAGCGAAATAGTCCAATTTTTTCGGTCGGGCAAGTCTCACCCGGCATTTTGGCAATAAGATTTGGAACAATTACCCTACAGTGTTATTTTTGCACCCCCAACTAAGCCCCAAACGGGTAAAGTTGAACGGATTGCCTGATAGTATAAGGGTAGTACAACTGATTTTGGTTCAGTTAGTCTTGGTTCGAATCCAGGTCAGGCAACCAAATTTAAAACAAAACAACTCATTGATTTTTCAATGAGTTGTTTTGTTTTAAATACCTCAATATGGTGTTTTTTCACCAAACGAATAGTTATTAATACATACAAAGAATCACAAAATTGTAGTAAGAATGTAAAGTTTGCTTTACATTTGTGTGAAATCAAATACACTATTATGAAATCACTAACCTTATTACCTAATCGTTTTAAGAAAATTGGTTTAATTCTATTCCCATTTGGATTAATAATATGGATTTCAACGCAACTTGATTTATTCAACTCAATTTTAAACCACAACATGAAAGTGGTTACACTAACTCTATCTTTCTTTAGTTTTCTTTTCGGCTTATACTTCACAACTTTCTCTAAAGAACCAATAGAAGATGAATATATTACTAGTGTAAGATTGAAATCCTTTCAAATCAGTTCCATTTCTCAAATGGTATTCTTCTTAATTTCCTTCACAATGATGTTTATACTAAACATTGAACCTAATGGAGATGGTGGACTTTCTATCTTTCTTCTATTTTCTACAATCCTATATTGGGTAATGTATCTGGTAATCTTTAACTACACCCTAATTATTAACAAAGGTAAATTAAATGATTAATCACGTAAAAGAGTTCAGAGTGGAATTAGGTAAAACACAACAGGAATTAGGAGATTTATTGAAAGTTTCAAGACAAACTATATTTTCTATTGAAACTGGAAAATATATCCCTTCGACTCTTCTCTCATTAAAAATTTCAAAAATATTCAACAAATCAGTTGAGGAGGTATTTGTTTTAGAGGAAAAGGATTAGTTCTTAAATGTAAAATCAATAGTTACCTATTCCCAAAAAAGAATTGATGTGACAATACATTTTGATAAATATTAAATAGCAAATTTGAATTCAATTTATCACCGAAATGGTTTCAATAAAGGTCATTCAAAAAAATACTTTAAAAGTGATGTTTATTATACTATACAAGTAGTAATAATTTTTTTATTTCATCTCACCCAACCGCTGTAAACAATCCCTCAATGCGGATTTCCAGGGCAGTGATTGCACTCCAAAATCGGCAGTGATTTTTTGTGTATCCATTACCGAATAGCCCGGTCTTCGGGCAGGGGTGGGATAGGCTGAGCTGGGTATCGGCTCTACCCTGCAGGATAATCCTGCTTCCTGTTGAATGGCCAAAGCAAATTCGTGCCAGGTGATGTCGCCGGCATTGCTATAATGATAGATACCACTGTGCGTATTTCCTTGCTGCCATGCTAAAACTATGGTTACAATGGCATTTGCCAAATCGGCCGCATAGGTAGGGCAGCCCCGCTGATCATTTACCACCCGAATCGTTTCCCGCTCCTTCATTAAGCGCAACATGGTTTTTACAAAATTATTTCCATAGGCACTAAATACCCAGGAAGTACGAATGATGAGCGCTGAAGGATCTGCTGCTAAAATCAGTTGCTCTCCCTTCCATTTTGTATATCCATAATAATTCACCGGATCACAGGGTGTATCGGTAGTATAAGGAGCCATTCCATTTCCGTTAAATACATAATCAGTAGATATATAAATTAAACGGGTACCATATAAGCTACAACACTTTGCTATTTCCCCGGAGGTTTCTGCATTGATGGTATGTGCCAGCTCTTTTTCCTGCTCGGCTTTGTCTACTGCGGTATAGGCGCCTGCATGAATAAAATAGGCAGGTTGGTGTTTGGCAAAAAATGGCTCGATGGAAGCTGGTTGGGATAAATCTAACTCATCTCTTCCCACAAACAAAACGGGATAATCCATCCCTGCTTCGGAAAATACATCCCGCAGTTCTTGTCCCAACTGACCATTACCACCTGTTACAATTATCGGGGATGAATGCATAGAATTTTTGGGGTGAGTGGCTAAAACTCTTTGGGTTTTTTACTCCATTCTTCCTGCGGCAGCGAACGGAAATAATCGTACGTGATTTTTAATCCTTCTGCGCGGTCTATCCTAGGTTGCCAACCCAGTAACTCCTGGGCACGGGTTATATCCGGCCGCCGTTGTTTGGGATCATCTACGGGCAACTCTTTGAATTCGATAGAAACAGAGGAGCCGGTTAGTTTAAGCACTTCTTTGGCAAAGTCGAGCAAGGATATCTCATGCGGATTACCAATATTTACCGGCATCGTATAATTACTCATCAGCAGGCGGTAAATGCCTTCAATCAAATCATCTACATAACAAAATGAGCGGGTTTGACTTCCATCCCCGAAAACAGTAAGATTTTCACCCCGCAGTGCCTGACCAATAAATGCAGGCAGTGCACGACCATCATTCAGTCGCATACGAGGGCCGTAGGTATTGAAGATTCTAACAATGCGGGTATCTACCCCATGAAAAGTATGATAGGCCCGGGTGATGGATTCCATAAAACGTTTGGCCTCATCATACACACCGCGAGGACCCACCGGATTTACATTGCCCCAGTAATCTTCATTTTGTGGGTGTACCTGCGGGTCGCCATATACCTCACTGGTTGAAGCTACGAGCATGGTCGCATTTTTTTCCTTTGCCAAGCCCAAACAATTATGCGTGCCCAATGCCCCAACCTTTAATGTTTGGATGGGGATTTTTAAATAATCAATGGGACTGGCAGGAGAAGCAAAATGCAAAATATAATCGAGCGGCCCGCTTACATGAATAAATTTAGATACATCATGGTGATAGAAATCAAACTGAGGAAGGGGGAACAGGTGTTCTACATTTCGCAGATCGCCGGTAATCAGGTTATCCATGCCAATCACGTGATAACCCTCTTTAATAAATCGGTCGCAGAGATGTGATCCTAAAAATCCGGCTGCACCGGTAATGAGTATGCGCTTCATATTTTCTGTTTCAGTTTTTATGCTTGCTGTCCTCTTCCAATACTTTCATAATGATACCCCAGTGCTTTCATTTGCTTTACATCAAACAAATTGCGACCATCAAAAATTACTTTGTGTTGCAGGGTTTCGCCAATTCGATCAAAATCCGGGGTTCTAAACTCACTCCATTCAGTGGCGATAAGGTGGCGATAATCAGGGCATCGGCACCCACTAAAGCATCATAGGGATTAGCTGCATACTGAATTTGATCGCCCACTAATTTTTTTACATTCGCCATAGCTTCCGGGTCATACGCTACAATGATGGCACCCTCTGATGTGAGGGCCTCAATTAATTGTAAGGCGGGCGCTTCGCGGATATCATCGGTATTGGGTTTAAATGCCAATCCCCATAAAGCCAATCGAACTCCCGTAAGATTTCCATTAAAGTGGTTGCGAATTTTAGGCAGCAGGTGTTTTTTCTGACGCTCATTAACGGCTTCTACCGCTTGTAAAATACTGAAGTTGTATTGTACATCTTCGGCTGACCGAATTAATGCCTGCACATCTTTAGGGAAGCAACTACCTCCATATCCAATACCCGGAAACAAAAATCTTTTTCCAATCCGATCATCACTGCCAATCCCTCTGCGCACCATATCCACATCGGCACCCATGCGTTCGCACAGTTGAGCAATCTCATTCATGAAGGAGATTTTAGTGGCCAAAAAAGAGTTAGCCGCATATTTGGTTAACTCGGCCGATTTTTCATCCATAAAAATGATTGGATTCCCCTGGCGCACAAATGGGGCATACAAATCATTCATCACTTTGCGGGCTCTTTCAGATTGGGTACCTATCACTACGCGGTCGGGTTTCATAAAATCTTCTACTGCCACTCCCTCGCGCAAAAATTCGGGATTACTCACCACATCAAATTCGCCGGCATAATGAGCGGCAATTGCTGCCTGCACTTTTTCGGCAGTACCTACGGGAACCGTACTCTTGTCTACAATTACTTTATAGTCTGTTAACAGCTTTCCTAAATCGGCGGCTACCCCCAGCACATATCGCAAATCGGCGGAGCCATCTTCTCCGGGAGGTGTGGGCAATGCGAGAAAAATAATTTCTGCATCTGCAATTCCTTCTCTCAAATCGGTAGTAAACTGTAATCGGCCCTCCCTTAGATTTCTCAGGAATATCTTCTCCAATCCGGGCTCATAAATTGTAATCTCGCCGGCAGCAAGTTTATTAATCTTGTTCGGATCTATATCAACACAAGTTACCCGATTGCCCGTTTCAGCAAAACAGGTTCCGGTAACTAAACCAACATATCCGGTGCCTACAACTGCTATTTTCATATTCCTTAATTATAATTTACTATGGTTTTAATCAAAAAAGTTCAACACATGCCGGGTAATCCACTCTAATTGCTCTTCTTCCATTTCTGTATGCACCGGCAAAGAAATCACCCGCTCGGTTAACCAGTCAGTAACCGTTAAATCACCGCATGCGATATCCATCCCTGTAAACATAGGCTGCCGATGGCCAGGCACGGGATAATAAATCATCGAAGGAACTTGATGATCAGCCAGGTGCTTACCCAATGCATCCCGATCTGCGTTTTTAATGATCAAAGTGTACTGATGATATACATGGGTACTATACGAAGCCACCACAGGGGTTTGGATATTCGGATGATTCGCAAATGCTGCATTGTAATAAGCGGCAACCTTTTGTCGGGCTTGGTTATAGGTATCCAGGTGTTGCAATTTCACCCGTAAAATGGCGGCCTGCACAGAATCCAGTCGGGAATTGCAACCAACCCGCTCGTGATAATATCTTTTTTGTTGTCCGTGATTGGCAATCATTTTCATTTGGGCAGCCAACTCGGCATCCCGAGTAAAAATAGCTCCCCCATCTCCATAAGCCCCCAGGTTCTTACTTGGGTAAAAAGAGGTAGTACCCACATCACCCATGGTACCTGTTTTTTGGGTACTGCCATCGGAAAAAGTATAACTGCAACCTATTGCCTGTGCATTGTCTTCTACCACCCGCAGATTATACTCCCGGGCAATTTGTAGAATTTCTTCCATGGGAGCTGAATGACCATATAAATGCACGGGTACGATTACTTTGGTTTTGGGAGTGATGGCTTTCCGAAGGGCTTCGGGATGCATGCAAAAGGTATCGGGGTCAACCTCTACAAAAACAGGCTTTAATCGCAATAAGGCAACCACTTCCGTAGTGGCGATATAGGTAAAGGAGGGAGTAATCACTTCATCTCCGGGCTCCAAACCCAATGCCATCAGGGCAATTTGCAGGGCATCCGTTCCATTGGCACAGGGGATAGTATGCACATCTCCCTGGTATGCCCCCAACTCCTTGGCAAATTCCGTTACCCACTTTCCATTGATATAGGCGGCACTGTCTAATACCTCACCAATGGCGGCATCCACAGCCCCTTTTATATTCAGGTACTGAGTTTTCGTATCCACCATTTGTATGGGTCTCATGCTTAAGAGGTATTTGGGTGGCAAAATTACAATAAAAAAGGGGATTCAGGGGCATTGGCAGGCAGGTAAGCATTGGATTCGTTTAATTGATTATTTTCACGCCCTATCCTTGCAACATGCTAGTATATCGGTTATTTATTTTCCTGTACCCGCTGGCTGCCCAACTCATTAGCTGGGTGAGCCCTAAAGCTAGGCTTTGGTGCGAAGGGCAAAAAATAGCTTTTCGTCAAATCAACAACTGGAACCCCGGGAAACCGGTTATCTGGATGCATTGTGCTTCTTTGGGAGAATTTGAACAGGGATTACCGGTGCTGGAATCCATTCACCAGCAATATCCCGGATATGCTTTGCTGGTGAGCTTTTTCTCCCCTTCGGGATATGAAGCTTGTAAAAACCATTCCCTGCCCGATCGGGTAGTTTATCTGCCAATGGACAGCCCCTCCCAATCCCGGGAATGGCTGGCAATAGTGAAGCCTGCTTTCGTTCTTTTTATAAAATATGAATTCTGGTACTATTATCTTTCTGCTTTACAGCAACAAAAAATACCTGTTATTTTAGTGTCGGCCATTTTTCGGCAGCAACAGATTTTCTTTACCTGGTATGGTGGATTTTACAGAAAGATGCTTGGCTTATTTACCCATATCTTGGTGCAAGACGAAGCCTCCGTGCAATTGCTTTCCAAAATTCAGGTTACCACACCGGTTACCATTGCAGGGGATACCCGGTTCGATAGGGTACAACAAATTGCCGAGCAGCCCAAATCCTGGCCAGCCATTGAAAATTTTGTGCAGCAACATCCCGTTTTGGTTGCCGGCAGTACCTGGCCCGAGGATGATAAGGAATTACAACATTTTGTAAACACCCATCCTGCAGTAAAACACATATTGGTGCCGCATGTTACCGATGAAACGAGTTTACAACAATGCCAGGAAATTTTCCCGGGCGCCCTGCTTTATTCGGCTTATGAATCTGCATTTTTACAGGGAATCGCTGTTCCGGATAGCAGTATACTAATTATAGACCGTATCGGTATGCTGAGCAGTTTATATCGGCATGCCTCGGTTGCCTATATTGGCGGTGGTTTTGGGGCGGATGGGGTGCATAATGTGCTGGAAGCGGCTGTCTATGGCAAACCGGTAGTGATGGGGCCGATTTTTCATAAATATCTGGAAGCCACCGAATTGGTTGATAAGGGCGGGGCGATAACGGTTAACAACGGAGAGGCACTGGATAAAACCTTACAGTCTTTATTTGATAATGAAGCCGAAAAAAATAAAATGGGACAAATCGCCCTGGATTATACGCTTTCAAAAAGGGGGGCAACCAACAAGGTACTGCAGGTAATTCAGGAGAATCGCCTTTTAATCAAATGATCGAAATAATGAACAGTAGGATGGTTCTCGTGCCAGCCCAGCTTGGTTTTCAACTCTCTTTCTATCCAAAACCGGGCCTCGGGAAAAATAGAAAAACCCTGAATGGTTTTCATACTCCGCTCATACATCACTTCATCTCCCCTGAATAATTCATTGATAAACATAAAGCGATCTTTGGCATTAATGGCCCGCTTAAGATCACGAATTGGTTCGTTGGAATCATATTCGGTACTATCGGTATGCTGCGGATTTTTTTCGGGGCCCGTATTTGAAATACCCGATAAAATGGCCGCAGATTTTCGCAGCTGCTGCGATTCCAGTTCGGCCTTACAAGGAAAATCCTGATGCGCAAAAGTTGGAATATCCCTGGCAAAATCCAGCGCATACAAGGCATCATCTGATGGGCGGGAAGTAATAGTTTTGGGAGCGGGAGCCGCTTCAGTCAATTCATTAATTTCCTCGGAATCCGGTGACAATTGGGAAAAAAGCTCCTTCCGGAGCAAATCTAGGGTTATCAGTAAATGCGTTGGCGATTCCTGCTGATAATATTGTTCCTTCAATTTATTGATGAGGTAGCCTGCTCTTTCCATCGGATGTAATACATTTGGGGTTCGCAAATACCTTCGAATACATTAACAACGAAAAATAAGGGCTTTTAGTATTAATATGTTTATCGAACCGAATATATCTGGAGAAAGAAGGGGCTCTATTGAAGTGATTTGTGGGAGTATGTTCAGCGGCAAAACGGAAGAACTGATCCGCAGACTGAAAAGAGCCAAAATAGCCAATTTAAAGGTTGAGATATTTAAACCAGCAATGGATGTGCGATTTGATCAAGAAGCCGTGGTGAGTCATGATGCCAACTCCTTCCCCTCTTACCCCATTGATCATTCTCAAAAAATATTACTGCTTGCTAATCAGGTGGATGTGGTAGGGATTGATGAAGCCCAGTTTTTCGACGATCAAATTGTTTCCGTTTGTGAAACCCTGGCGGCGAAAGGGATACGGGTAATTGTAGCCGGATTGGATATGGATTATCTGGGTAAGCCTTTTGGACAAATGCCCCAACTATTGGCTGTAGCCGACTTTATCACCAAATTACATGCTATCTGTGTTAAATGCGGTAATCTGGCGAGCATCTCTTTTCGTAAATCAGCCGATGCCAGTCAAATTTTACTAGGCGCCACCGACAGTTACGAACCCCGTTGCCGCAAATGTTATTATGAAACCTGATTATCCCCTGCATGAGCGCTCCGCAACCTATATGGCAACTGTTTAAAAAAGACCTACTGCTCGAAAGCCGGCAACAATATACGTTGTATGGCATCCTGCTCTATGTGGCATCTACCATCTTCGTACTATATCTGTCGATGGGTGAGCCGGAAGAAAACAGCTGGAATGGCTTATTTTGGATCGTGTTGCTGTTTGTATGTGTGAATGCAGTAGCAAAAAGCTTTTTACAAGAGAGCCGGGGCAGAATGTTATACTTCTATTCCATCGCCGGAGCCCGTGATTTCGTGCTTTCGAAATTGCTGTTTAACCTGTTTTTGATGGTATGCATGAGTCTGCTTTCCCTGCTGCTCTTTACACTGCTGCTGGGAAATCCCTTAGAACATCTGGGACTCTTTATGCTGATCACCTGTTTAGGCGGGGGTAGTATTAGCCTGGTGTTTACTTTTTTGGCTGCAATCGCAGCACGCGCCCAACAATCAACCGCATTAATGGCAGTGATGGGTTTCCCGATTATTATCCCGCAGATTTTGTTGCTGATGAAAATTTCTACCGTTGCCTTTTCCAGTGTAGTACAGGCCGGCCTATGGCAGATGGTAGGCCTATTGATTGGCCTGGATATCATGGTGGTGCTACTTGCGGTTATTCTATTTCCATTTTTGTGGAAAGACTAAAAACGCAGATGGCGAACAGTAAGTCCGTTATTGATTAACTGCTTCAAAGAATCGATACCAATTTTCAGGTGATTTTCTACAAAAGAAGCAGTGATTTGCTTATCGCTTTCCTCTGTTTTTACCCCCTCTGGTACCATGGGCTGATCACTCACCAATAACAATGCGCCCGTGGGTATTTTATTATAAAAGCCTACGGTAAAAATAGTCGCCGTTTCCATATCAATGGCATAGGCACGCACTTTGGTAAGGTATTCTTTAAACACTTCATCATGCTCCCATACCCGGCGGTTGGTGGTATATACGGTGCCCGTCCAGTAATCAACCCCATAATCCCGAATGGTGGTAGAAATGGCTTTTTGAAGTGCAAACGCTGGCATGGCGGGTACTTCCGGTGGAAAATAATCGTTGGAAGTACCTTCTCCCCGAATGGCAGCAATCGGTAATATCAAATCACCCAGCTTGTTCCGCCTTTTCAGTCCCCCACATTTACCTAAAAACAATACCGCTTCGGGCTCTATGGCGGTTAATAAATCCATGATGGTGGCAGCACCGGGGCTACCCATACCAAAGTTGATGATGGTAATGCCGTTGGCAGTGGCACATTGCATGGGTCGGTCTAAACCAATCACTTCCACCTCATTCCACTTGGCAAAAAGAGAAACATAATTACTAAAATTAGTGAGCAGGATAAACTTACCAAAATCAGCTAATTGAGCACCCGTGTAACGCGGTAACCAGTTATTTACAATATCTGCTTTGGTTTTCATAATATGGGGGTTGATAAAAATATTGATTGAGCAACCGATGGAGAAAGGGCTGCCAACATCGCCCGAATCAATATCTTTGAAAAAGATAATCTTCAAAAATACCAAAAATCAGGCTGTTTGCCAAGTTATGATACCCATCGCCTATCCTACTCCGGGCTTTTCAATGCGCCAAACCGATGGAAAGGATTGGCTATTTGATCCGATTCGTAAAAAATGGGTGGTGATTACCCCAGAAGAATGGGTGCGACAAAATTTTATTCAATACCTGATTCAAACCCTGCAATATCCGGCTGCCTGTATTGCCGTAGAAAAGGGACTTCAACTGGGTGAAATGCAAAAGCGATTGGATATTATGGTTTACAAACAGCACCAGCCCTGGATGCTGATAGAATGTAAAGAACCGAGTATTCCACTCAGTGAAAAAACAATGCAACAAGTGTTGGCTTATCAGGCAAGCATCCCCTGTACCTATATTATTTTAACCAATGGAAACCATACCCTGGGTTTTGAAATCAAACAACAGGGTATGGTGCAACCGATAGATACGTTGCCGGCTTTTCAATAATGCTTTCAGATCAACCCTTTCCGGTTTATGGGAAGATGCCCAATTCGGTATAGGTAGTGGCTACTTTATTAATGGCGCAAACATAGGCAGCCGTTCTCATGTCGGGGATCGTCGGATTCTTTTTCCAGATATCCATGATTTCACGGGTAGCTGTGATCATCGTTTCTTCTAATCCACTATGCACCAGATCTACTTCCTCGGCGCCATGCATGATAAACCGACGTTCCTCATCCGAAACGGATTTGCCGGTTAGGTTCTCAATTTGTCCTAAGATATGGGTATTCATATTTTCGGTGAAACGCTTTTCCATACGGCCATATCTCACATGGCTTAGATTTTTCAACCACTCGAAATAAGAAACCGTAACCCCACCAGCATTCAAATACATATCGGGAATAACCAATACCCCTTTTTTAATTAAAATCTCATCTGCTTCGGGTGTGAGTGGACCATTGGCAGCTTCGCCAATAATTTTTGCTTTGATAAGTGGAGCATTATCCTTGTTAATTACATTTTCCAGCGCCGCAGGAATCAGAATATCGCAATCCAACTCCAGTGCTTTGGTACTCTCGGTGATATTAGTTGCTCCGGGGAAGTTTAATATTGAACCGGTAGCTTTTCTGTGTTGAAAAACGGCTTCTTCATTTAATCCGTCTTCATTATAAATAGCGCCCTCAAATTCTGCAATAGCAACTACGATTGCTCCGTTTTCGCGGAAATACTTGGCTGAATGATAGCCCACATTTCCCAAACCCTGCACAACAATTCGCTTGCCGGCAACGCCTACTGATAATCCCAACTTACTCATCACATCGGGCATGTTGCAAACTTCGCGAACGCCAAAAAATACGCCTAAGCCGGTAGCTTCTTTTCTACCGCGTACGCCCCCTTGGGTAACCGGTTTACCAGTTACACATCCCGCCCCATCAATTTCACCGGGCTTTAGGGATTGATAGGTATCCACAATCCAGGCCATTTCACGTTCGCCGGTTCCATAATCGGGAGCAGGTACATCAATACCCGGACCGATAAAATTTTTCTTCACTAGCTCACTGGTATAGCGACGGGTAATTTTTTCTAACTCGTATACACTGTAATTACGGGGATTAATTTTTATTCCACCCTTTCCACCTCCAAAGGGCACATTCACAATGGCACACTTGTAGGTCATCAAAGATGCCAACGCCATTACCTCATCCTGATTAACGGCATCACTAAAGCGGATACCACCTTTACAGGGTGATTTATGCTGAGAGTGCTGAACGCGATACGCCTCTATCACTTCAATGCGGCCATCATCCATCTTTACCGGAAAACGCATGCTGTAAACGCTGTTACAAGCTTTAATCTGTTCCAGTAATCCACTCTCCCATTGGGTAAAAAGAGCTGCTTTATCAAAACTTTGCTCTACACTGTGAAAAAAACTGTAATCGGAATGGTTAGACATACTTAGTTTTTTAAGGTTAATAAACAGGGAACTTTACACGAAACCGGGGTCAGCAGGTTCCTGCATTATTATTTTTTTTCGAGTCGACTAATTTTTCTGTCCAGGGAAATCAGGTAAAGAAATAACCCCACCAATAAGGTAACTACTACGGCAATAACTACCCCCAACTTTCCATTGGAGGTAAACATATTTTCTGGTTCAGCTCCGGGTGCTTGTGCGAACAGCGTAGCCGATAACATCACCATAAAAACCAGTAACAAACAACCACGAGATGTAAACATATAGTTGATTTAAGCGGATAATAATCTGATTCTGATGCGTAAAGTTGAAATCCAAACCCCGAGCAGCGTCCAGCCAATAAAAGCAGGATACATCACTGAGCGCATAGCATTGGTAGTGTCTTTCGGATTAAGCCCGGGGTTCCCCTCGCTTCCCATTCCACCGGGATGCAAACTCTCACTCAAGCGGGGTAAAATCCAGATGGTTGGGAATAACATAAAAAAGGCAAACACATTAAATACGGCGCCTATTCGGGCCTGCTTTTCTTCGTCTTGCAAACTGCCCTTTAATACAAAATAGGCAAAGTACATTAATACGGCTATGGCGGCCCCATTCTGCTTCACATCCCCACTCCAGGCCTTGCCCCATTGAAAATGCGCCCAAATCATTCCAGTAAATAATCCCAGCAATCCGAATACCACACCCGTTCTGGCAAATTCAGTTGCGCGGATATCATATGTAGGGTTCAAAAAACGTAAATATTGAATGGAGTTAACCACCGACACCGTAAAAAATACCATCATACCAATCCACATGGGTACATGAAAAAAGAGATTGCGGATCGTTTGTTTGAGTGGAACACCCGGTGGGTCGGGAACCGGTACTAAAAATCCGTACGTACAGGTATAGAGGAGTAAAATAACACACAATAATTTCCACCAGTTTTTTTGCATCATAGCTGATTGTTCAGTTGGTTGCCGGTAATAAAAACTAACAAATGTGAGTGCAAAAATAGGAGAAACCAACACAATTCCGGCAGCGAAGAAAAATATTAACCTGCATTTTACGAAGGCGTAGTAAAATCCTGCTAAATAATTGGGTTATAATCACGTACAGGATTGAAAGTTTGCCGGTAAGTTGATGAAATATAGGATAAAGTAACTGGGAGAATTTTTACTGCAAAATGCCTCCTAACCCATTGAAAACGAATGCATTTGGGAATACCGCTCAAAATGCGTACTTTTGCCAACTTTATAAAAATTCATGCCGTAACATGAAGCGAGCCGTTTACCCAAGCGGCCAACTACAGGTGGCTATTATCTAAAGGATTAGACACATGAAATTATCACAGTTCAAATTCGACCTGCCCCTCAACCTGATTGCACAAAATCCAACCAAAAGAAGGGAAGACAGCCGAATGTTAGTCGTGGATCGCAAAAGCGGCCACATGGAAAACAAACACTTTAAAGATATCTTGGAATATTACGATGATAAGGATGTGTTTGTAGTAAATAATACCAAAGTTTTCCCTGCCCGTATGTATGGCAGAAAGGAAAAAACCGGTGCAAAAATTGAAGTTTTTTTATTGCGCGAACTTAACAAGCCCAATCGTTTATGGGATGTAATTGTTGATCCCGCAAGAAAAATCAGGGTAGGCAATAAATTATACTTTGGCGACAATGAAGAACTGGTAGCTGAAGTAATAGACAATACCACCAGCCGCGGAAGAACCATTCGTTTTTTATGGGATCATGATGATGAAAGCTTCAAAAAGATGCTGGAATTTTTGGGAGAAACGCCCCTACCCAAATACATCAAACGCAAACCCGACGAAGAGGATAAAGAGCGCTACCAAACGGTGTATGCAAAACACGAAGGAGCCGTAGCCGCCCCAACCGCCGGTTTACACTTTAGTCCCGAATTAATCAAGCGTTGCGAAATTCAGGGAATCCGCTTTGCAGAAGTAACGCTGCACACCGGCCTTGGAACCTTCCGCCCAATAGAGGTAGAAGACCTGAGTAAGCATAAAATGGATGCTGAATATTATGCGATTTCCGAACAAGCTTGTGCCATAGTAAATAAGGCCAAAGAAACTGGTCACCGCATTTGTTCCATCGGCACTACCACCATGCGTGCGATGGAAAGCAGCTTTACTGCACAAAAATTATTAAAACCCAGTGAAGGATGGACGAACCATTTTATTCATCCTCCCTATAAATTTAATGTGGCCGATAGTTTGGTTACCAATTTTCATCTTCCAAAAACCAGCTTGCTGATCATGACCTGTGCTTTTGCAGGATACGACCTTGCAATGGAAGCTTACAAAAAAGCCATTAAAGATAAATACCGATTCTTTAGTTACGGAGATGCCCTGTTAATCATCTAATAGAATAGAAACGAATAAAAAAATGCCCGATGTTTTCCATCGGGCATTTTTTATGCATACAAGTACTCGCAGGTAAAACTACAATCCGAACAAACCTGTATTCAACGCCTGTAAAGTAGTTTTCTTTTCTGCCGCGGGAACCAACAAAGAAATATTATGTGGACTACCACCATAACTCACCATCGTTACCGGAACGGAACGAATGGCTGAAAAAAGTTTTTCCAGCACCTGATCTGTTTGGGCAATTTCATTACCCACAATAGAAATGATGGTCTGATTTTCTTCTACCTCCACGGTTCCAAAAGGTTGCAGCTCTTGAACGATTTCTTTTAAAAATTGATTATTATCAATCGTAACCGATACCGCCACTTCGGAAGTGGTGATCATGTCGATGGAGGTTTTGTATTTTTCAAACACTTCAAAAATCTTTCTTAAAAATCCATAGGCCAGAAGCATGCGGCTGCTCTTTATTTTAATGGCGGTGATGCCATCTTTGGCTGCAACTGCTTTAACACCGGTGCTGCCGGCTTCCTTCATAATTACCGTGCCGGCTGCATCAGGCTGCATGGTATTCAGCAACTTAACTGGAACATTTTCTTGCTGGGCAGGCCAGATACAGGTAGGATGTAAAATTTTAGCGCCAAAATAGGCCAACTCGGCAGCTTCATCAAAACTGAGCTGCTCAATAGGTATGGTTTTATTTACAATTCTCGGGTCGTTGTTATGCATACCGTCTATGTCCGTCCATATTTCACAAACCGTTGCATGCACAGCGGCTGCTATTAGAGAAGCCGTATAATCACTTCCTCCCCTTTTCAGGTTGTCTACCTCGCCACGGGCATTGCGGCAGATATATCCCTGGGTGATGAATAATTTTTTATCCGGATGGCTTTGGAGAATGCGGGTGAGTTTTTGACTGATCAAAGAAAGCTGGGGTTCTTCTTGCTGATCGATAGTCATAAACTCCAGTGCAGGAATCAATACATGATCTACTCCTTGCTCTTCGAGGTAAAGAGAGAATAATTTGGTACTGAGCAACTCACCCTGCGCAAGAATATCCTTATTCAACGCCTCACTAAATGAAATGCGCAGTATGATATGCAAGAACTCAAAATGTTCTGAAACCACCAGATTGGCTTTTTCTATGGTAGCCGGCTGATGTAATAAGCTCACCACGAATTGACGGTAATGCGCTTCCAGGCGCTCAATTCTTTGTTGTGCTTCCGGTTTATCGCCACTGGCAAGTGACTGACTGATTTCTACCAAACTATTGGTGGTTCCGCTAAGTGCACTCAATACTACCAGGGTGGGGGTATTGTGGCGGGTGATTAATTCCTTAACCTGTTGCATCCGCTCGGGTTTGCCCACGCTGGTGCCTCCAAACTTCATTACTTTCATACCTAATCTTTTTGTAATAAGGGCAAGTGATTGCCTATGTTAATTCAGCCTGCAAAGGTAGGGGGTGGGGGTTTATGAACAAAACCTTAGAGGATGGGGGGCTGTAAATTTTAAATACAATAACTTTTCTTCCGGCAGTTTAAAAATAACTAACCGTTTTGGGGAAATCTCTTCAGTTAATGGGGGTCTAGGATACTTTTGGCAAACTGATGTTACAGTTAGGTTTTATTAGACTAGATACTTGTATAGACCAATTAGAATAAAGAAAAGGCCCAAAAAAGCTAAGAAAAATCTTCCTTGAAATTCAGATTGTTTAGAAGATACATAAAAAATGGATGGATCCTCTTTATCATAATAAACTGTAACTTTTTCTCCATCTTTATATTGTGAAGAATAAAATGTTGCAAACTCTTGGTTTATGGGAGCAGTAATCCATTCGTTTTTAATCGTTAAAAAGCGAATAAAAATTTGATCTTTAATTAAAGGACTATTATAAGACATCCTAGTATTTGGCTGATAGTCTTGCTTAAACACTATTCCCTCAACTTGAACGCCTGTTTTTTTCAATTCAACCTTTGCTGCACTCTTTAGCAGAGCATATAGGAGAGCAGCAATGCCCACTACGATATAAATTATGGGATAATATTGTTGAAAGTTGTTCAAATTTTGATCTTTTTCGAAGTCATTTATTAGTTTGCGAGGTAAACTTTCAACAAGCAAAATTTTGATGAAGTAAAAAGTTTTACTTTTTTGTTCTCTGCAGCGCTGAAACTTCAACAGCATATTTGCTGAATGGCTTTCAATCAGCTAAAAGATCCACCAAAATATTAGTGTCAACGAAAATTTTTTTCATAAATATTTTTTCTCCAAATAGTTCTGTAGCTCCTTCTTTTCATCAAAGTCCTTCGGCAATTTAACTGCACCTATTAATTTTTTTAACTTTGGAGAAATGGGTTGAGTGTTATTTTCTTGAGTTAATGTCTCAAGGTATTGTTCAATGAGTTCAGAAAGGCTTTTTCCAGAAACCTTCGCATAAGACTTTGCCCGCTCAATAACAGCTTTCTCAACTGTGAGAGTGAGTTTAGTTGTCATAATAGGTGTATTTTTTTCAAATATCCGTATAAAAGTTAAATAACCAAAACGGCATGCCAATAATCGGGTCAGGCAAGGGAATTTCACCCCTGCCTTGCCACAGAAACGGACTAGAATTTCTCGATTCATCCGGCTCTTCATGTTATCAATCACTTGACTAAAGATAGTCATGGTTGTACTAATCTCCAATGGGCATATAAGCTAGGCTGTTCATGGTATATTACCCACAATCAACGGAGCGAGGCATACTTGAAAAGACCCTTTTCTCATTTCACCCATTTCAACAACCGAGCCTGAACAAATATACTCTGCCCTTCTGGTCCTTGTCACTCACCACTACCTATTTTCATAAGTAGCAGCACAAGGCGGTTTACTAACTCCTCCGGAAGGGCGTCAGCGGAAGGGCTATTGATCTACATCAATTTCTTCCATCAGTTAAATAGCATTCAATTACTTGTTTTATGAGTAACTGATTCAAGTCACACGCGGTTTCGGGCTTTGCGTTCGGGTGGTTTTCCCAACCTGCCGGAAGGCAGGGGAGCAAAAAGCGACTATTTAGTTCAGCCTGTCAGCCTTTGGCCTCCACCCCGCATGACACAAAACCCGTTATGTGCTCGTTCTTCTCGTATGCTAATTGTGATTCTTCATTTTCAATGTTATTTCGCCAATATTATAACTATAAATTGAAGCTGGTAAAAATGTAAATAATAATCCTTCTATTTGTTTAATTCCCAACTGATCTATTGATGTTACCAAAGCATTTTTAAATTGGTTACTCTTACAAAAATGTATTAAACTTTTTAGTTCGTTTGGTTTGTCAAAATATCGATTACTCCATTTTATTTCAACGCCCCATAGAGGTTTATATTTTTTATCATCAACTAGCACCAAGTCAACTTCACCATCATTTCTACCTTCTTTCCATCGGGCGTAGGTTATATCTAATTTTTCTCTGTGCATCCATTGAGATAATACTGCTGTTTCTACCATATTTCCCATCTCTTTGTCGGTTTCACTAATAGGTGAAAACAAGGCTGCTCGCACTGATGGATTAGTCAAATACACTTTGAAACTGGTTATTCGTTTTAGTCTTTTTGCTGTTACATCAACTTTGTTTAAAACCTTGATTAAAAAAGCAGCTTCTAAGTATGCCAGGTATTTTTTTAAAGTATCTTTTTGTATACCACTTTCTTTACTCATTGTCTCATAAGAAAATTCATTACCTGTGTTGTAAGCTATATAGGTAAAAAATTGGTTTAGTTCTTGAACGTCTTTTATCCCATATAAACTGGGTAAATCTCTCAGCAAAACTTTATCTACGATGTCGTTTTTTACATATCGTCCCATATCGTTTTGAATCTTTTCACTTAAAACAACTTCAGGGTAACCACCAAAATTTAAATAATGTACGAACTCTTTATTAAGGGCCCTTACATCATGAGTCAGGCAATATGGAATTTGATTTTCTCCATAACTTATTTTTCCATTATAAATGAGATGATTCATCTCTTTAAGATGAATGTATTCCTGAAATGTAAGTGGTGGCAACATAAAGTCAGTAAATCTGCCCGCCCCACTCTCCGTGCTGTGCCATTTTAGTGCAGCTGCGGCTGAACCTGATACAATAAATTTAGTTGCTGGATAAGAGTCAACCAGCACTTTAAGGTGCCGTTCCCAATCTTTAAGGTATTGTATTTCATCAAAAAAAACATAGCAGCCGTTTAAGTTATCTTGACTAAGTGATTGTTTACAAAGATGTAAGATATCTTCTAAACTTAAATGCACGTATATTGGGTTGTCTATGCCTATGAAAAATATTTTTTGTGGATTTATATTGTCTGTCAATAATTGTTGAATGCTATGAAATAGCATTACAGTTTTCCCAACACGCCTTGGTCCCATAAGAACCAAAGCTCTTCGCACTTCTTTTTCAATAACAAAAGGATAAAATAAACTAAAATATAGTCGCTTAGCCATAGTGCTGTATACCTCAGGTATTTGTTTGTTAACCCACCAAGGATTTTCATAACGTAAACGTTCTACGATTTTTTCTGTTGGAATAAGACTTATACCGCCCATAAAAAGATTTATTTATACAAAAATAGTAATTTTAGGTAGACTAGAATCTATCTATTTTGTATTTTTATGTATATATAAGCATTATTTTATTTTAAAAGCGTCTGTTTTATCAATGTAGAGCAAAATTTTCCCTCATGGCAGGTATTACAATTTAGCACAATACGTTAGTATTGAGAATTTAACCCCTGCCTTCCCACAGAAACGGACTAGAACCTCTCGATTCATCCGGCTCTTTCAATTCTCGTTAACAGTTCTGAAGATAGACAGGGGGGCTAAAAATTAAAATTCAGGTGAATGTAGTCCCCATTAAAAATACCCTACCTTTTCTTCCGCCGTTTCTGAAACAACATCCAAAATAGTTAACTCTTTTTGAAAATCTGTATGGATAATTGGGATACTAGAACTCCAGATTTAGAAAGCTGATGTTAGCTGTTGCCCAAGCGCATTCGAATTAAATCACTTACTAAATCTGCATTCGTATACACCATTAAATGCCCACCGTTTTCAACAGCTTTATCTGCTCTAGTTAAACTAAATGGAAAAAGTTTATCATTCGTTCCATGAATGTGATATAAATTATCAGGTCTTACTTCATTTTGCCAATTAAGGATTTCGTTAATTGCCCATTTCAGAAATTTGGTGGGCGTATCATGGATTACTTCTTTTAAAAGCTTTTTATCTGCTGGTTCGGTTACACCAAAATACCAATAAGTAAAGGGATAAACTTTATTCATAGTAAATGCTGGAACCAATTTATCTAGTCTTATCAACCCACAGATTTTATAATGAATTGGCAACCCGTTTCGGGTAGAAATGCTGGAAATTATTATAGTTGCTTTGGGTTGTAGGAATTTTGATATCTCTGTTGCAACGATTCCGCCAAATGAAAGCCCAATAAGACTGAAAGCCTGCGAAGTGTCTATCAGCTCTGAAATTTTTACACAATAGGAATAAAGCGTTTCATGTTGGGAAAGTTCAGGCCATTTAATGTGATTAATTTTGTACTGTTCAGGAAGTGTCAATTTTTTGAACACTCTCTCGTCTGCACCTAAACCACTTATGAAATATAAGGTCATTTTGGATTTTTTTGAATGGGTTAGAACTTAAGGTTGGCAGCTACAAGAAGTTGGCGCTTTTCAGCACGAATATAAATGCGGAGAACTAATTTTCATTAACCACAAATATGTCAGCGTAGCACTGAATCGCCAATTTCTTGTAGGTGCTG
>JAPLEI010000109.1 GCA_026391195.1 Bacteroidota bacterium
GCGCAGTCCCTCATTAACATTCGGTGACTACGCTTGGAACAATCATAAGAAGGTCCCCGTGTAGTCACCGAACGAAGTGAGAGACTGCACGGTTTGGAATGAGAATGTCCTTCGTAAAGGCGCGCAGTCCCTCATTAACATTCGGTGACTACGCTTGGAACAATCATAAGAAGGTCCCCGTATAGTGATCTTTATCATTCGGCGACTACACTAGGAACAAGTTCCTCTGAAGTGCGCCTGAGCGAACTGGATGGTTTGGAATTTGACTGCACTGTTTTCACCCAGCTTTGAACAATATTAGAAGATTCAGCAGGCAATTGCCCCTCTATCCAGTCGGCAAAGGTTTCCATATATACCACTACATCCTCCCGCTGATTTCGCTTCAGCCATCTGAAGCCACCGGGCAGCTTATCCAGAATGGTACGGTCGGTTAAATATTCCAGGTTATGAATATCGGTAGGGGTTAGGCCTGCTTCCATCAGCTTCTTCACCAGTAAACTTACTGGAGCCTGGGTAATTCCGCAATATTCCGCTGCTAGCTCAGTCCATTCACCTGGTGCCGTGTGCGCATAGGTTAATATTTCCTTTTCACTAAGGCGGGTAATTACTTGTAATAAATGACCGCAATTACAACTGCCATGATTACCCCACGCATAGGGGGCTCCGGATTGTATCCGAAGGGCTGTGGCCCGAAGGGCATCTGCTAATTCTCTAGATGGTTTTGCCATACAATCAATTTATCTGTTTACATAACCCCACTTCCGCTAAAATGTTTGCAAACGGGGCATTAAGATTCTAACAAAAAGGGATAACCATATTGCGTTGGCGGATCGTAGGTTTCTTTAATGGTTCTTGCACTTAGCCAACGATATAAATTCAGTTGACTGCCCGCTTTATCATTGGTTCCGGATGCCCGGGCTCCGCCAAAAGGTTGCTGACCCACTACCGCACCGGTAGGTTTATCATTGATATAAAAATTACCGGCACAATCGCGCAGTGCACGGGTGGCTTTTTCAATAGCCGCGCGGTCTCTGGCCAACACCGCACCCGTTAATGCATAGGGAGAAGTGCTATCTACCAACTTCAACACTTTATCGAAATCATTTGCGGGATATACATACAGGGTAAGTACCGGACCAAAAATCTCTTCGCACATGGTAAGCGATTTTGGATCGCGGGTTTCAATTAGTGTTGGGGCGATAAAATAACCATTTTTCTTGCTATAGGTTCCTCCCGCCAAAATTGTATTCTTCTTATTTTTGGTTGCTCGCTTTATATAGCCGGTAATATTATCGTACGATTTTTCATCAATTACTGCATTTACAAAATTGCTGAAGTCTTCTACCGTACCCACTTTCATGCTTTCAATGGCTGCAACCAGTTTGCGTTTGATTTCTGCCGCTAGGTTGCTGGGAATATAAGCGCGGGAAGCGGCTGAACATTTTTGTCCCTGAAATTCAAAAGCACCGCGGGCCAAAGCCGTAACTACGGCATCCGGATCGGCACTGGCATGGGCCAATACAAAATCTTTTCCGCCGGTTTCTCCCACAATTCTGGGATAAGAGCGGTAGTTGGGTAAATTTTCTCCAATCGTCTTCCACATATTATTGAATACACCGGTTGAACCAGTAAAATGAACACCTGCAAATAAGTTGTGTGAAAAACATTCCTTTCCTAATGTTGGGCCATCCACATACACCAGATTGATAACTCCGGCGGGTAATCCTGCCTCCTGTAAAATGCGCATAAACACTTGTGCGGAATAAATTTGCGTATTGGCGGGCTTCCAAACAACCACATTGCCACACAATGCAGCAGAGGTAGGTAAATTTCCTCCAATAGCCGTAAAGTTAAAAGGCGTAATTGCCAATACAAATCCCTCCAACGCTCGCCACTCCATTCGATTGTGCATACCCGGAGAGGATACCGGTTGCTGCTGATAAATCTCACTCAGAAAATGTACGTTGAACCGTAAAAAATCAATTAACTCACAGGCACTGTCAATCTCCGCCTGATAAGCATTTTTACTTTGTCCGAGCATGGTAGCAGCATTCATCTGATAGCGATACTTGCCTGCCAGCAAATCGGCTGCCTTTAAAAATATATGTGCCCTTGCTTCCCAGCTCATCTCAGACCATGCAGTTCTTGCCTGCAAAGCAGCCTGTATTGCCTGTTGCACGTGCTTGGCATCCCCGGCATGAAAATGCCCCAAGGTATGGGCCAATTCATGGGGAGGATGTATGGCTACTTTTTTTCCAGTGCGGATGGCTCTGCCGCCTATATACATGGGAATATCTGCAGTTTTTTTCTTCAATTCGGTCAGGGCTTTTTTTAGCGCTGCACGCTCCGGCGTACCGGGGGCATAGGATTTTACGGGCTCATTTGCCGGGAGGGGATATGAAAAAGTGCCTATTTGCATATATCTTTTTGCCGCAAAGGTACAATTATTTCATCCAGTGATGCGGTTGGGTATAAAGGATGAAAAAGTTTCGTTTGCTAATTAATAATTAATTTGCCCCATGCAAATTATTTTGGCCGATACCTCTTTCCGAAACCAATGCCTGCCTTTTACAGAAAGCAGGGCAGTAGCCGATTTGCGTATGGGCATTCTTACTATCCGCGAACGGTGGCAACACATAGCCGGAAAAGAAGTTTTCGTAGCAACCGTTCCCTGGCTTCGTTGTTTATATCCTGCCCTCCCCTCTGGGAATGCTATCTGGATTGATGCACAGGCATTAGCCGATGATGCCGCAGCAGAAGCTGCTCTTTCCTTACAGCCGGGAACTTCGTTACAGTGGGCCGGGAGAACCTGGGCATGTTGTACAGATACTACCAACCAGCAAGATGCACTCAACGTATTCAGTGGTAACTATACCTCAGAAGAAAAAGCAGTCACTTATCTATCGCATCCCTGGCAAATTATGCAATGGAACCGCGAATGGCTGTTAGCGGATTTTAATCGAATTACCGCCCATCGTTTTTCGGAACCGATACCGGAAGCTGTTCATTGTGTAAATGCTAAAAACATCTTCATAGAACCCGGAGCGCAACTCATGCATTGCTGGCTGAATGCTTCCGAGGGACCCATCTATATCGGCAAAGATGCTTACATCATGGAAGGTTCCGCTATCCGAGGTCCTTTTGCTATGGGGGAAGGTTCCGTTTTAAAAATGCATGCCAGTATTTACGGAGCTACCACGCTCGGACCCTTCTGCACTGCCGGGGGTGAAATAAAAAATGTTGTTATGATGGGCTATTCCAATAAAGCGCATCAGGGATACCTGGGAGATTCCGTGATAGGAGAGTGGTGCAATCTGGGTGCAGGAACTACCAACAGCAATGTAAAAAATACTGCCGGCATGGTGAAAGTGTGGGATTTTCATTCGAATCAATACATATCGGTTGCCAATAAATGTGGCGTGATTATGGGGGATTATTGCACGGTGGCTATCAATGCTGCTATCAATACCGGCAGTATGTTTGGAACCTGCTGCAATATTTTTGGAACAGGTTTATTACCTACCATTGTTCCCTCCGGCAGCTGGGGCGTTACAGGTATCCGATATCAACTCAACAAAGCCATCGAATCCATTAGCAACTGGAAACAATTCAAGGGCCGTTCATTTACCGCTGATGAAATTTCGGTGCTGGAGCATATATTTGCGCATCGATCAATTTGATTGATGCTTTATTTTCTGTAACCCTACTACCTTATGCGTACACAAATTGCCGCCGCTAACTGGAAAATGAATTTAACGCTTCCCCAAGCCGAAGCATTACTGCAACAATTAATGGAAGCCCCTATTCAGTTACAGGCACATCAGCAAGTAGTACTGGCTGTTCCGGCTCCCTACTTGTATCGCATGGTGCAATTATTACAAGGTAAGCCCGGGTTTCAGGTAGCAGCTCAAAATTGCTATGCACAAAAATCGGGCGCTTTTACCGGCGAAACCTCGGTGGAAATGCTCGTTTCTATTGGGGTTACCCATGTAGTAATCGGACACTCCGAAAGAAGAGAATATTTCTTAGAAAGTAATCAACTGCTTGCACAAAAAGTTTCGATAGCCTTAGAATATGGATTAACCCCTATCTTCTGCTGTGGCGAACCATTGGCCATTCGCGAAGCCAATACCCAAAACGAATGGGTAGCGAAACAATTGCAAGAATCACTCTATCACCTGAGTGCGGATCAATTGAAAAAAGTAGTGATTGCCTACGAACCCATTTGGGCCATTGGTACCGGAAAAACGGCCAGTAGTGAGCAAGCACAGGATATCCATGCATTTATCCGTTCGCAACTCGCCCACCAATATGGAACATCCCTAGCTGCGGAAATACCTGTTTTATATGGGGGTAGTGTTAAAGCTTCCAATGCTTCCGAACTCTTTCATCAAACCGATGTGGATGGAGGTTTGGTAGGCGGCGCTTCTTTACAAGCTTCCGAATTCACAGCAATTATTCATGCTTTGAAGTAACTAATTGCTTACTCTATTTTGCTTTCTATTTCATATCCCGGTAAGGATACCTGCTCGTAATCATTTAACCAATTAACGTGCACAGTCGTTCCCGTTTGTTGGGGATTGGGATGGAACATGGGCTTGAATTTAGCACCATATACCAACTCCTCAAAAGTGTATGAACTCCTGGAAATTACCGTATTCGAAAAACTCTCATCAAAACCCTGTAAGAAAACCAAAAACTCTGCCCTGCCTGCTGTTAGGTCGGCTGCACTCAATCCGAGTAAAGGACTTCCCTCCCGAATGGCATGCACCAGCGTCCAACTTCCGCTTAGTACATTGATTTTAGAGATTTCCAGCGGTAAAGAGAAGAACTTATTTTTTTGGGTTCCTTTTTCCTCTATCTGAATAACCATGGTAACACTTACTTCTACATTCATCAAAATATTTTTGGTATACGGAACCAAACGGATCATCCAAGCAGCACCTTCCTGATAAGGCGCAATAAGTGCGGGAATACTGAATCGGATAAATGCTCTGGGACGTGCAAATCTTCCATATAATAATCCGGTTAACAAAGCAAAGCTCATCAACCCCGTTAATGCCTCTAATGAAGCCACCACGCTGGCTGCAAAGCCAATGGGGTTGATTCTTCCATAACCCACCGTAGTAAAAGTTTGGGCACTAAAGAAAAAAGCTTCTCCAAATTTTTCACCCGGAGTGGAAGCTACCAATCCTCCCAAATGTTCTAATCCAATCCATAAATAGGCGCCAGCAAAAACCAAATTGATGAGAATGAAAAACAGTAAAATAAATAAAAGAAAATGAGTGGTACTCAACGACAATAATGCATGGTACAAGTTCATTCGCTTCCAAAAAGGGAGTCCTGTATATTCCGTATTGGCAGTTCCATTTTTGTTAAAGAAACGGCCCCCACTTAGAGAACTGTTGGTGCTAAGTCCGGTTTCATTGTTTTCCTTTCCCTGAACAGCATTTTTTCTCCGAAGCATGGTATGGGTTATCTGTTTTGGTAAAATTAACGCTTCTTCCCTGTTTTTGCACATATACAGGGCCTTTGGATGGTTTCTCTGGGGAATTCAACATTCCGTCGGGATTTTCCTCCGGTAACCTATCTTTGCAGCCTTATGAAGTATATTAGGAATTTTTGCATCATCGCCCATATCGACCACGGTAAAAGTACATTGGCAGATCGATTACTGGAACATACTAAAACCATTGGTGAAAGGGATATGATGAACCAGGTACTGGATGATATGGACCTGGAGCGGGAAAAGGGGATTACCATTAAGAGCCATGCCATTCAGATCAATTATCCCTATAAAGGAGAAATCTATACCCTTAATTTAATTGATACCCCCGGGCATGTAGACTTCAGCTATGAAGTTAGCCGGGCGCTGGCAGCCTGTGAAGGGGCTTTATTGTTGGTGGATGCTTCTCAGGGCATTCAGGCCCAAACCATCAGCAACCTGTATTTGGCGATTGATAATAACCTAGAGATTATACCGGTTATTAATAAAATTGATATGGATGGGGCTAAAATTCCGGAAGTAACCGATCAGATTCTTGATTTGATTGGCTGCAAGCAGGAGGATATTTTATTAGCTAGTGGAAAAAGTGGTATTGGAATCGAAGAGATATTGATGGCCATTATTGAGCGCATTCCTGCCCCTAGCGGTAGTTATGATGCACCGCTTCAGGCATTGATATTCGACAGCGTTTTTAATAGTTTCCGGGGTATTATCGTGTATTACCGCATTATGAATGGCATCCTTCGTAAGGGGGATAAAATTCGTATGGTGGCTTCCGGACAAGATTATTTTGCCGATGAAGTGGGCGTATTGAAACTAACGATGACGCCAAAAACAGAAATGAAGGCGGGTGATGTGGGCTATATTATTACCGGTATAAAAAATGCCAAAGAGGTTAAAGTGGGTGATACCATTACCCTCGCAAATAATCCGGGTTTAATGATTAACGGCTTTGAAGAAGTGAAACCCATGGTTTTCGCAGGTATCTTTCCCGTAAATACTGATGAGTTTGAAGTGTTACGCGATTGCATGGATAAATTGCAATTGAATGATGCCTCCCTCACGTTTGAACTCGAAACTTCTCAGGCATTGGGTTTTGGATTCCGTTGCGGCTTCCTAGGACTGCTGCACATGGAAATTGTTCAGGAGCGGCTAGAGCGTGAGTTTAACCAAACCGTTATCACAACTGTTCCCAACGTTAGTTTTATTGCCTATACTACTCGTGGAGAAAAGATAACGGTAAACAATCCAGTGGAAATGCC
The DNA here is from genome assembly GCA_026391195.1 of Bacteroidota bacterium. Classification (GTDB taxonomy): domain Bacteria; phylum Bacteroidota; class Bacteroidia; order Chitinophagales; family Chitinophagaceae; genus Sediminibacterium. The sequence continues at coordinate 6,769 of JAPLEI010000109.1, forward strand.
CGATCCCGTAAAGATTGATAGAATAGAAGAGCCTTTTATAAAAGCACAAATCATCACCTTGCCCGATTATATTGGCAATATTATGACGCTCTGCCTAGGTAAACGGGGAATGTTAATTAATCAAAGTTATCTTACCCCCACCCGCGTGGAATTGATATTCGAAATGCCGTTAACTGAAATCGTGTTCGATTTTTACGATAAGCTGAAAAGTTCTACCCGTGGATATGCTTCCTTCGATTACTCGCCCATTGGGTTTCGCGATGCAGATATTGTGAAAATGGATATCATGCTGAATGCCGAAAAAGTAGATGCCCTGAGTGCCCTGATTCACAGAAGCCGTGCGCAAGAATTTGGTCGTAAGCTTTGCGAAAAGTTGAAGGAACTATTGCCCCGTCAGCAGTTTCAAATTGCCATTCAGGCTGCTATTGGTGCCAAAGTAATTGCCCGTGAAAATATCAGCGCTATGCGCAAAGATGTAACGGCTAAATGTTACGGAGGTGATATCAGTCGTAAACGAAAACTGCTCGAAAAACAGAAAGAGGGTAAGCGGCGTATGCGCCAGATTGGTAACGTAGAAATTCCTCAAGAAGCTTTCTTGGCGGTACTTAAGTTAGACTAATTTTTTTCGCAGTATTAATTATTTCCCGAACCCGATTTCTTCTTCTTCGGAACCGGTAATCCTACAGGCGTATTGCCCGGTGCAGGATTTTCTTTAGGTGGATTGATTTGCGGATTAGGATCCAGCGCTTCCACTAAAGGCAGATGCACCCATTTACCTTGCACCCATTTAAATCCTTCATAACTCCCTTCCGGAACCAGGGTATAATGTGCAGCAGGAACCCCATTTTCACTTACCAGATGAGCAAATGTTATCATCTGTAATTCATCATCGTAATTCAGTCGGGCATTACCACCTTTTTTATATTCTAGATAAAAACGAAAGGTGGGCACCGGTGGTTTCATGTCGTCGGGCCTATATTGAAAATAATTGCCCCCGAATTGTGGCTGACCCTGTTCGTTAAAAGTGAGTACTTCCATCCACTTGCGGGTGCTGCGGGCATCATTTTCATCGTAGCCGAGGAGTGTATAATAATTTTTTCCCTGAAAAGTATTCAATAAAATTTTATAATACACTGCGCCAATCCATTGACTGGCATCCCGCACCGAATCGCAGGGAGATTCGGTAAAAGGGGAGATATCAAACAATGGAGTTAAGCGTAAACTACCATTGGCGGTTTTGTATTGGATGGCTGCTTTTTGGCGGTAAAATGAAAAGTCTTTCATCAATTGCCAGCTGAAAATACGAAAGGCACTATCCGGAGCATATACAACAGAAATGGTTCCCAGTGAATCAAAAGGATAGCGGAAAGAGTGCGGTAATTTGAGTGTTTGTACCAGGGTTCGCGTAAATAAACTATCGGCGCGCAAACGGTCTTGCCATTCCCGAGCTTCCAAGATGTTGGCAGCCTGATTTTTTAATACCAACTCCATCATAGCAGGAGTGGGGGTATTTCCATCGGTTGGGTTTTGGGCAGAAACCGGTAACCAGGTTACACATAGCCCAACTAAAAAAACCACTGCTATCCATTGCTTCATCTTACAAAATTATATACAATTCACCGGCAGCGAATCAACCGGGCATTTTTATCTTTTAATTACCTTTTCGCAAGCCTCAGAAAATTCGAATAGGCTATTCAGCCGAAGATCAATGCGGCTATCCGGATAAGGGGTTTCGGGATGTGTGGTAGCTACAAACACAGTAAACATACCCGCATTTCTGCCAAACTCCATATCCGACAAACGATTGCCCACAATAACACTCTTAGAAAAATCAATCGCCGGAAAATCTTGTTTCGCCTGAAAAGCCATGCCGGGATTGGGTTTTCGATTGGGAGAGTCATTGCTCAGTTCGGTACAATAATAAATATGGTCTATCCTGCCACCCGTTCTATTCACTTCGGATACTAACAATTGGTGTATGCTGTGCAAATCGTTTTCAGTCATCAATCCTCGGCCCACTCCCTTTTGATTGGTAACAATTACAATACGCGGAAAAATTTTCGATAAAGAAGCCAGTGCAGCTAGGGTATCCTCATACATCCGAAATTCATCGGCATTGCGGATATAATCATTGTCTTTGTCGTGATTAATCACCCCATCCCTATCTAAAAATAAACTCCACTCACTATTAATTTGATCTAATGGGATTGCATTCATGCGTTGCTATATTTTGGTAATTCCAGTTGTGCTCGTTGATCATCTTCGGGGATCCCAATATCTAAAAAATAGGCGGAAGCTACATAACCATAAAAAGGCAGTCGTTGATGATATGCCTGTAAAAAATCCGTTTCCATCGAAAATTTTTCCGGCCAGGGTATCGATTGAAATGCGGATGTATTCAGTAAATAAATACCTGCATTAATCAATCCTTGTTCCTGCCATTTTTTTTCTTCAAACCCCAATATTCGATGGTTGTTATCGATGGTAACTACCCCATATCGGTCGAACTGCTCCATCGGCACCAAACCCAATGTGCAGGTAGCCTGTTTTTGAAAATGCAATTCGGCTTGTTCCGATAAATTCAAATTACATAGGCTGTCGCCATTCAGTACCCAAACCTCTTCGCCGGATACTTGTTGTATTGCCAGTTGAATGGCTCCGCCGGTTCCCAGTGGATAAGGCTCTTGCACCAACACATAAGTTTCTGGTGGAAGGGTTGCTTTAATATAGTGGGCGGCTGCTTCTGCGAGATGGCCCAATGAAAAAATAAATCTTTCAATCCCTTGTTGTTGTAAATACGTAATCAGGTAATGCAGGAAAGGCTTTCCATCAACCGGTGCCATGCATTTGGGCAAGTCGGCCACGGCTGATTTCAATCGGGTACCCAGTCCTCCGGCTAATACTATGGCCTCTTTTACGCGCATTATCCGAAAATATTTTTTTCTACCAGCTCGCAAATGATGTGACCGATTAAAATATGACTTTCCTGAATGCGTGGTGTTGTATTGGAAGGAACTTCAATCAGGTAATTGCTGATCGCTTTCATTTTACCTCCCCCGGCGCCCGTCATGCCAATGGTAATTACGCCCATGCTGTTCGCCATTTCAAAAGCCTTTAGAATATTGCCCGAATTGCCCGAAGTGCTGAGTCCGATTAATACATCGCCTTTGCGAGCAATCCCTTCTATTAATCTCGAATAGATAACATCATAACTATAATCGTTGGCAACGGCTGTAAGATAGCTGGTATTGCAGTGCAGGGCTTCTGAGGGAAGGGCTTTGCGGTCTTTGTAAAATCTACCGGAAAATTCAGCGGCTAAATGTTGTGCATCGGCAGCACTGCCTCCATTTCCGCAGAAATATACGGCACCTCCGTTTTGGAAAGTATTGGTAATGATTTGTATTACTTCTTCCAGTATGGGGGCCATTACACCATCGCTGATGATTTGCTCTTTTACGGAGATGGATGCTTTAATTAAGTTGTTGATGGTGTTCTGAACTTGCATAGGGTTGTTTTATTGATTTGCTCCGTTTATTTTCCAATAGATAATAGGGCTTCTACCATTTTTTTCCAGCTGTATAATTTTTTTTCTTCCTGCATATAGGGTATAAAATGGGCTTCCCCTTTTTGGTACAAAGCTTCAATACCGGCTGCAATTGCATCGGCATCTGGCTCTGTAATAATACCGGTTTTTTCGTGAATAACCCTATCCGGTAATCCACCCACATTGGTTACCAGCATAGGCTTTTCAAAATGATAGGCTAGGGGGGTTACGCCGCTTTGGGTGGCATTTCGGTAGGGTTGAATTACAAAGTCGGCCGCACTCAAATAATACTTCACTTCACTATCCGCAATAAAATCGGTGCGCATATACACTTGGTTGCCCAGTTGTTCTTTTTCGATGATGGATAAGTATTCTTCGGGTTTATCGTAAAATTCACCTGCTACCAGCAGATGGATATTTGCTGCGCGGATGGCGGGATTTGCCATTGCGTGCAAGAGGATGTCTAGCCCCTTATATTTTCGGATAAAGCCAAAGAAAAGGATGATTTTCTCCGATTCGGGCAAGCCCAGATATTGGCGGGCTTGAGATTTGGGGATGATTTCTCCAAAATGGTCGTACAAAGGATGCACCACCAATTCGGCAGGTTGTTGGGTAAAGGTTTTCAGTTGTTGCAAAACCTGATCGCTCATGGTAATAAATCCATCTATTGCTTTTACAAAATAGCGGGTAAAAAGGGTATCTCCCGGGCGATGTTCGTGGGGAATGATATTATCGGCAATGCATACAACACGGGTTTTGGATTTGCCCTTGGCTATGCGCAATAAAGTGCCGAGGCAGGGACCCATCAGCGGAAGCCAATAACGCACTACTATTAAATCGGGCTGTTGTTTTCGGATGCGGCGGCCAATTTTTATCCAGTTAAAGGGGTTCATCGAATGGATGCAACGATGAATCACCAGATTGGCAGGGGCTGGTTCGGTTGAATATTGTGTAGTACCTGGAAATAGGAAATCGGGGTATTGCATCGAAAAAGTGTACAACTCGGTGGCAAAGCCCATTTGTATAAATTCTCTGGCCAACCTTTCATTGAAAGAAGCCAATCCACCCCGAAGGGGCCAGGCGGGTCCGATAATAATTACTTTTTGCAAATGCCAGGTTTACGATTGATTAGTAACCACAAAGGTATTGAATCGGAAGGTATACCGGCTAATCTTGGGCAGGGGAAGGGGAGAGGGTGTAAAAAAGGTTTACAGCTCCCTACCAGCCTATTTTTTCCTCAATCTGGTAATGGTTACGCTCGGGGGCATTGCGTACCACCAATTCGGCCACAAAACCGGTTAAAAATAGCTGCATACCTATTACCATAGTGGTAAGGGCAATATAAAAAGCGGGCCGGTTGGTAAGGGCAAATTCATCTGAAAATAGTTTCGCTACAATTAAATAAGCACTGGCGATTAATCCGGTAACAAAAAACAGGGTACCCAGCAATCCAAAAAACTGCATAGGTCGTTTCCCGAACTTTCCTAAGAACATGATGGTGGCCAGATCTAAAAATCCATTTACAAAACGCTGCCAGCCAAATTTGGTAACGCCGTATTTCCGGGGGCGATGCTCTACTACTTTTTCGCCTATTTTTTTAAAGCCACTCCACTTGGCCAAAATGGGAATGTACCGGTGCATTTCGCCATATACTTCAATACTTTTTACCACTTTGTTTCGATACGCTTTCAGTCCACAGTTAAAATCGTTCAGCTGAATGCCAGAGTTAGCACGGGCAACAGCATTGAATAATTTAGAGGGCAAATTTTTGGTAAGGGTATTATCGTACCGCTTCTTTTTCCAGCCGCTCACCATATCGAGTTTGTCTTCAACAATCATTTGGTATAAAGCAGGAATTTCATCGGGTGAATCCTGCATATCTGCATCCATGGTTATAATTACATCACCTTGTGCAGCTTTAAATCCTTCGTTTAGTGCGGCAGATTTACCATAATTTCTTCTAAAGCGAATGCCTTTGTAATGGGCAGATTGCTGGCTTCTTTTTTCTATAAAGTCCCAACTATTATCGGTGCTGCCATCATCTACTAAAATCACTTCATAAGTAAAAGCATGGGCAATCATCACACGATCTATCCAATCGCATAATTCTGGCAGCGATTCGTCTTCGTTAATTAAGGGGATAACCACGCTTATTTGCATACTAGCTGGCGTTTTCAAAGGGTGATATAGGATTTTTCTTGGCTAGGCCTGCACCGATTAGGGAAGCAATAAAACCTATTAAAGCAATGAAAAAAATTGAAAACCCTATGGAGAAACTTAAAAAATTATTTCTTGTAAATTTTAAATATTCATCAATTTGATCGGATGTAAGTTTTCCCCCTTTTTCCATTTCAATTCTACTTTGTTCAATGGTCAAATCAATAATCTCTGGATAGATGAATTTAACTGAAACAAAAATATAAATAGCGAGTAGTGCAGCTATACCAGCAGTTATTTTAAAACCATGGGCAAAAACATTGCCATAGCTAACTTGTCCATTCATTTGTTTTGCATAATAGATACAACCAATTACAACTACAACGCCAATAATTAACAGTTGAATATTTGCGAGTGACCTGTTCGTTAACTGATTTGCAACATATATAACGAGATTAAATATTATCAAAAATAAACTGGTAATCAGCGCTATCATCCAGGGTGGTGTAACTTTTTGTTCCATAGTTTAAGATTTATTGCAGATTTAACTGCCCCTTTACAAATGTACCCCAAACCTTACCGGGCAGGGTTTCATTCATATGTGGACTATTCAGCGATTTACTTTGGTTGTTCGATGGACTGAGTGTTGTAGAACCCTGCTTGCTGAAAAAACTAAGTTCTGCCTTTTCTCCCTCCCGTATATCAGTAGCGGGCAGTGCGAAAATATTACGGGCATTCACCGAAAAAAGTTCGGCAATTCTTTGTTCGGATAAATCAGGGAAAATTTGATTGATAATGGCAAAGCTGGTTTGCAGTCCAATCATTCCCCAGGCAGCATATTCAAATTCACAGGTTTTCTGATCGCTGTGTTGTGGCAGGTGATGGGTAGCGATGCAATCTATGGTTCCATCCAATATTCCCTGCCTTAATGCAGCTCGGTCGGAGGCTTTGCGTAAGGGGGGATTTACTTTTAAGCGGGTATCGTATTGTTGTAGGTCTTCATCGCAAAACCGCAGGTGATAGGGGGTAACACTGCAGGTAACTTTCCAGCCTTCATTGCGGGCATCCTGAATTAATTGCAGCGATTTGGCGGTACTGATGCCGGTGATATGTAGTTTCGATTGGGTATAGCGCAATAAGTCTAGATCTCTTTTCACCATAATTTCTTCAGCCAGTGCAGGAATGCCGGGTAAACCCATTTGGGTAGATATAATGCCCTCATTCATTAAACCATGCGCTCCGATACTCTTATCCACCGGCAATTGTATCACCACGCCTTCAAATGCTTTTACATATTGCAGGGCTTTCAAAAGCAGCGCAGGTTGCTGAACGGAACTGAGTCCATCCGTAAAAGCAATGGCCCCGTTTTGTTGCATATCATACATTTCAGCCAATTCTTTTCCTTCGGTACCACGCGTTAGGGCACCCAGGGGATGAATGAATGCGGGTAGGTGGGTACTACTATTCAGGATATAGGTTATCTGCGATTTAGAATCTGCCACGGGTTTGGTATTGGGTAAAACCAGCACGCGGGTATATCCACCAGCCGCAGCGGCAGCAGCGCCAGAAGCCAGATTTTCGCGATGTTCGAGACCGGGATCGCAGAAATGAGAAAAAGGATCTACCCATCCCGGAGAAACGATTAAGCCGGGTGCTTCCAGGGTTTGGTCGGCAGGGCTATCGATATGGGGGGCAATTTTAACAATGGTTTCTCCCTCAATCAATATATCCTGTACTTGGCCATTTAGGGGGGCGGCAGGACTGGCAATCTGTGCTTGCCTGATGAGAATCTTCATAAGAGGAGATAAAATTTACTGCAATATAACCTGAATTTTTCTTTTCCCGTATATTTGCACCCCTTGAGGTTGATAATACCTGATTTCCCACAGGATTTACTTTATTACCTGAGTTTTTTCGGGATGTAGCGCAGCCCGGTAGCGCACACGTCTGGGGGGCGTGGGGTCGCAAGTTCAAATCTTGTCATCCCGACATGATAACCCCGCACTAAAGTGCGGGGTTATTCTAACTCCTGAAGATATCTTTTCGAGTACTTCTACAAAAGAGAATGCTGATCTGTGAGGTTCGGCATTTTGCTTTAGGGGGTAGTTTGAAAACCGTACATAAAAAATTTAAACTTTAGAATGAAGCAGATTTTTGGGGAGCTTACAGCATGATGGGATAGCCTTCTTTGACTAATGCTAAGTCAATGGACTTTCACCGAGCAACCAATTAAAAACGCTTTCATGAATTACACCACTCCGATTAATTGTAAATGAATCTGTTGTGAGCAAAAATTTAGGATAGTTGTCTTTAATTTTTTCTAAGGAACTAAATTCACGCTCTATGGTGCTATCATCGCTTAATTTCCAGGAAACTTGATAGTATTCAATATTGCCAGTAGGCGTTTTACATACAAAGTCTACTTCACTGTTCCTACTTGTACCGGTCCAAATTTTATAGCCTCTTCTTAATAATTCCAAATACACAACATTTTCTAAGATGTGTCCTCGGTCTCTAGTTCTCTCTTTTCCTGCTAAAACGTTCACTAATCCGGCATCAACAATATAGTATTTTTCTTGAGTAGCTAATTGCTTTTTACCTTTTAGGTCAAATCTGTTCACTTTATAAAAAACAAAACTTGCAGTCAAATAGTCGAGATACTTTTCAACAGTAGAGTGATGTATGTTTTTCCCATCCTGTTTTAATGATTTTGAAATGTTACTAGGTGAAAGTGCATTGCCAATGTTTGTTGCAATAAATTTTACAATATTGGAGAAGGCTCTTTTGTCATTTATTTGGTATCGTTGTGTTATATCTTTTTCGATGATTGTTGCATAAATTGTCTCTAGGTACTCATAAATTTTATCGTAACCCCCTTCCCGTAATTCTACTCCTTTCGGAAGTGATGTTTCATTTACATAATCAAAAAACAATGCTTCATAGTTAAGATATTTATTGCCGGTCGCTATGTTTCTTGCCGTTAGGTATTCATAAAATGAAAAAGGTAAAATCGAAATTTCAATATATCTACCGCTTAACAGTGTAGCCAATTCACTGCTCAACAAAAATGCATTAGAGCCGGTGATATATACATCTGTGTTTTTAGTGGCAAAAAGCCCATCTACTAATTTTTCAAATAGAGGGATATTCTGAACCTCATCCAGAAAAATGTAATTGGGTTTGCCATCCTGCAGTTTCTTTTTGATTTCAAAATAGATATCATCCCAATTTTTGTTCAAATAATTTTCTGGTAATTCAAAATTATAAAATTGAATTTGCCGCTTGCCGATCCCCATTTTAAGTAATTGTTCCCTGTACATGTCAAGGAGAGTAGATTTTCCAGACCTACGTAACCCGCTAACAACCTTTATTAAATCTTTATCTTTAAAAGAAAGTAGCTTGTCTATATATTGCTTCCTATTGGTATAATTATTCATCCTCCGAAAGTAAGTATAAAGTATCAAAACATGAAAAAAATGAAAGTTTTGATAATTATATCGTGTATAAAAAATTAGTGATAACGATGTAAGTCAATGGTTTTCAATTAGTAAATTCTTCTCCCTAGAGAATCGCAACAAATATATGTCTCAGGATTATTCGATTAAGTGCGTAAAAAAAAGTGTAGTAATGTAACAGCAACAAGCAAAACTTTAGCAGTAATTGAGTTGTTTAAAACGTATTCACCCCCTCCAAATCCCCCCAAAAGTTAGAACCAGCGGCAGTCATCCCGTTATGATGTATTAGAAAATAATAACTAAAATGCAAAGTGCCGAACTGTGAGGGTCGGCATTTGTATAAGGGGAGTGTAAGCTCACTCATAATTTTCTATTTAAAAGTTGATCCCCCTTACTTATCAAATTCTCAAACTGGAACTGCTAAATATTTTTGTCGCTTTTTTACCACTTACCCACTTACATTTCTTTTCATCTTTACAGTTCAAAACAATCCATATATGCAACGCAAACAATTTCTCTTATCCACGATGCTGGCAGCACCGGCTCTGGCTTTTTCTAATGTGTTAAGTAATAAGGCACCTAACTCTAACCCCCAACCCTTTGTTGTAGATGCCGGAAAGTCCCGCTTTGGGGATGTGGTGAAATTCCTCGGTGTGCACCCCAACGATTTGAAGATTTCTTCGAAAGATACCGCAGGGGCTTTATCCGTTTTTGAATACGTTGGTCTGGGTAAAGTGGGTCTTA
>JAPLEI010000081.1 GCA_026391195.1 Bacteroidota bacterium
GTAAAATATAGCCGAATTTATTGGCGATAGCCATCAACAGGTTACCGCGGCTTCTGCTTTGCATATTTTCTTCGGCCAGCGAAAATGGTAAGTCGCCAAATAGCGGCTGAACGGTTTGTAACATAGCAGTATAAACCTCATGGATGGGTACTACATCGTATGGGTTCTGCAAATTCGTACTGAGCGCAATGGCATCTGCTACTGAATGTTCTGTTGAATAGGGAGAAGGAAGCAGGATGGCCCGAACATTCTCTGCACCCAAGGCTTCACAAGCAATAGCGAGGGTAACTGCCGAATCAATTCCGCCGGAAGATCCCAGAATTGCTTTGGTAAATCCCATTTTGGTAAAATAATCGCGGATACCTAATACAAGTGCTTGATATACCTGATCTATATTGAGTTGCGGTTCCAGCTTGGCAGGATTGAGTTCTTTGTCGGGCATCCGACTGGCGGGTTCTAGAATGGGAGCATGAATGGTACCGTTATCTGAAAGTTCCAGCAGGGCGGTAGCTTCCGTAAACATAGGCAATGCTGCACATAGGTTCGCCTGTGCATCAAAAACCAATGAGGCACCATCGAATACAATTTCTGTTTGACTGCCCACTGCATTGCAATAGAAAAGGGGCAACTGATATTTTAATACATTGGCTTTGATAACTGCTTTTCGGTCTTCATCATGGGTATAATCGAAAGGCGAAGCGCTTAGGTTGAGCATGATATCGGGTTGTTGCTCCATCAGCCGATCCATCGGGCAAATAGTATATAATGGATTGTCGCCCAGGTTCCAGATATCTTCACAAATAGTGATGGCTAATTTTTTTCCTTTAAAGGGAACTACTTTCCAATTTGCTGCCGGCTCAAAATACCGGTATTCGTCAAAAACATCATAGGTAGGCAGGAGGGTTTTGTGAATCTCTGCTACTATTTTCTGTTCGTATAAAAAAAAGGCTGCGTTGAACAAATCCTTTCCCAATTTTGAGGGGTTTCGGGAGGGCCCTCCAATTAATACACCAATGGTATCGGCTTCTAGCCGGATGCGATCTACCGAGGCTTCGCATTGGGTAATGAAATTATTGAATTCAACAAAATCGCGAGCAGGATAACCACAAACACACATTTCACTGAACAAAATTAAATCGGCGCCGGCGGCTTTAGCTTCCCGAATGGCGGTTATAATTTTTTGTGTGTTCAATTCAAAATTACCAATATGGTAATTCTGTTGGGCCAGAACTATTTTCATGCTGCTAAGTTCTGCAAGTTTTTGCTATGTTGGCCTTTTCAGCGCATAAAAAATAAGCGGTTCCGCCGTTAATCCGCTTGCTTTAACAGTAATTTTACGGCCTATCCTGCTAATTTAGCCGGGGGAATGATATTTTTAGGGATGCAATTACAAACAAAGTATGTAAGCTGGTTGGTTGGGATACTTGCCACCTGTATCGTTGGCTGTACAAGTTCTCCCAAGGCGCCCGATGTTTCTAATTTGCAAATTTCCTGGCAGGTTCAGCGCTTCGAACAGGATTTGTTTTCCATGGATACCCTTCGGCTGGATGTTTCTTTGGAGCAGCTGAATAAAAAGTATCCGGGTTTTACGCAAGATTTTTTATATAATATTTTAGGTACATCCCCTGATAAGGCTTTGGCGGAGCTGCCTTTATTTTTAAGGGCTTACAGAGAATGGCTCGGTGCTGCTAAATCTAACAAAGAACTGGCCATATATTTTGATCAGGTTAAAGAGGGTTGTAAATATGTACATTATTATTTTCCCACTTATCCCTTACCCCGAAAATTGATCACTTTTATAGGACCCGTTAATGGATATGGGAATGTGATCACTTCTGATGCGCTGGCGGTGGGGCTTCAGTTTTATATGGGCAAAGATTTTGCCTGGTATGCAACTTCCGAGGGTCAGCAATTGTATCCTCCTTTTCTTTCCCGCCGATTTGAGCCAGCCTATATGCCGGTAAATTGTATGAAGAATATCATGGATGATTTGTTTCCGAATAAGAGTCAGGGTAGGCCATTAATAGAACAAATGATTGAATCGGGCAAGCGGGTTTGTTTATTAGAGTTTTTTCTTCCGCATTTGGCAGATACCCTACGATCAGGCTATAACGGGCAACAGTTAGCAGCATGTAGGGCCAGTGAAAAGGGGATATGGAGTTTCTTTGTACAGAATGATATGTTGTATAGCACAGACCCTTCTTTTACCAGAGATTATTTAAATGAAGGTCCGGGAACCCCAGCATTGGGCGAACAGGCTCCGGGAAATATTGGTCAGTTTTGTGGCTGGCAGATTGTAAAGAAGTGGATGGAAAAGCAACAAGATATTTCACCGGAAAAATTAATGAAAACCCCTGCTGCCAC
>JAPLEI010000172.1 GCA_026391195.1 Bacteroidota bacterium
CATCTACCTGTATAAAAGTTACTTGCAACACGTCGTCTTTGCCGGTGATGGTTTCCGTTTCGGATCTTTCCCCATTTCTTCTTTGCAGATTTTCCAGTTCTTCCTGAATCATTTCATCCGTTACATTCACCACATAGCGGGTAACTTTCAAATCTTCCGGTTTCAGCTCTAGTTTGGGTTTCAGACCTATTTCAAACTCAAATTGATAATCGCCGGGCTGATTCATATCCAGTTGTGGGGTGCGCTCCATAAGAGGCAGGGGCTGAGCAAAAATGTCTAATTGCTCATCCTGCATATATTTATTCAGCTCATTTTCAACTTTTCTAAGCACTTCCTCACTAAAAACACCCTGTCCATACATCTTTTTTACCAATCCAGCCGGCACCATTCCCTTTCTGAAGCCAGGGATATTGGCATTTTTGGCATATTTCTTCAGGCTTTGCTCAAAACCTGACAGGTAATCTTGCTTTGCAAGGGTTATGGTAAGTTTGTCGTTGAGTAAGCTGATGTTTTCTCGGGTAATCGTGGCCATGGGAGTGCTTTTTTGCTTGTTTTTGAGCGGGCAAAGGTACAATTAATACCCGAAATAACAGGGGGATAATATTAAAGATGGCTAGCCACTATCCATTAAGGATAATTCCTGTATCAACGGATTAAAATCCGTTGTTATGGTATGGGATGAGGCTGCGGTTTTTTTATCAACGGATTAAAATCCGTTGGTATTGTATGGGACGAGGCTACGCCTCTTTGTAGGCCGTTGTTTTGATATGGGTGAAGGCTACGCCTTTGTTGATTAACCATATATAAGTTAGCTGTTATAGGGCTGGGGAGTAGAGCAATGCTTACGTATGCTCTTTTTGTTTTATGTATTTTAGCCTTTCATGCGCTCGGCGCGCTTTATTTGCAAGGCCTAGTTGTATGAACTTTTCAGGTTAATGAGCCGGAGTAAAAAGCATATTTTGTGGGTTAATGCATAGATTTTTTTTGGTAGTTATTAACTAAAGTCCGGTAAATCTTTTATCTTGATTAAGGATGTACCTTTCGCCCGTAAATAATTGAAGAAACAAGTGAGGAGTTTATGATAAATGAAGTAATTAATTGGCCATTTACCATTGTTTTTTTTGTGGCTTTATTGGGGTTATTAGTATCAGTAATGTTGGCAACCGTTAACCAAACCGACATATTTCCCAACCGTTTATTGGCAGCTTATTTAGGCTGTTTCTCCCTGTTAGCCCTGAATTACAGTTTGATGAGCACTTCTTTCTTTCTTCAGTTTCCGCATGCTTGGAAAATCCTGGCCTGGGCCTCTTTCTGCTTTGCCCCCTTTGGCTATTTGTATGTTCGCAGTGTTTTGGAACAGAATTTCTGGTTTCGCAGGAAGGATTTATGGTGGTTTTTACCCGGCCTCATTCATTCTCTATGCCTGGTTCCATTTTTTGTGCTGTCCTCCGCCGAAAAGCACGTAATTCTTGAAAAAATATTTGCCTATCGTAAACTGATTCTCATAGAGCCTGAATCTATCCTTTATGATGGGGTTGGTGTATGGATGCGGGTAGGGGTGATTGCTGCGAGTGCGTTTGCGCAGATGCGCATTCTTTACAAATGGAAGCCCATCATTTTTCAGAATGAGGGGAATCATCAGAATATTTCCAACTATAAATGGCTGGTGCTCTTTAGTTTAACCAAGCTGGTATTTTGTATTCTGATTGTTTTTCAGGTTTTCTTTCATATGGTAATGCCGGCCGACCTGAATCTGCTGGTGTTGTTTACCATCGCATTTACCATTTTATTTATTTGCTTCTATTTATTATATAAACCATCCATTTTATATGGAATGAGGGGATGGCTGCAGCAACCAGAGGAAACAGCTGCTGATGCCCCTGCACCTAAAGAAACGGAACCGGCAACTGAGTCTGCAGAACCTACGATAGTAGCTATTGATAAGAAAAAAATTTATCTCTCGGTAGATCAGGGTAATACCATCCGGCAGGTATTGGAAAATCATTTACTTGTAAATACTCCTTACCGCAAAACAGGGTATACCATATCCGACCTTTCCAATGAAGTTAGTATCCCCTCTTACCTGCTTTCCGCATTTATTAATCAGGAGTATGGAAAGAACTTCAATGAACTGATAAATGAATATCGGGTAGATTTTTTCCTAGATCTGGTAAAGCAACCCGACGCCAATTCCCAATACAAACTAGAAGCCCTCGGAAAGGAAGCCGGCTTTAATACCCGGGCCTCTTTTATCCGGGCGGTAAAAAAGAAAACCGGCCTCACCCCCTCCGATTTTGTGACCAAAAAGGACAATTAACGGTCTGTTTTGTTTCTAATTGTAAAATTGTTACATGATTTTAACCAATTGTGTGAGCCAAAGATTTTGATTCTGCTAATATGCACCCAAAATCTGAAACATGAAAGGTAATATCTCTAAAATGCTGGCGGCCGCCGCCAGATTGGTTTGGGTGGGAATTTTATTAGTCGCCGTTTCGAATGCCCACGGACAGGCCGACCCAACCCAAGTAAGAAAAGAAAACTTTAAGGGAGTAATTGATTTAGACATTCGCAAGTCTAAAGCCGATTGGGCAGCTTACACCCCTAAAAGAGCACCTGTTGGGGCCCCCAATATTTTATTCGTATTATATGATGATACCGGATTGGCTTCTTGGTCAACCTACGGAGGGGCCATCAACATGCCAACGCTGGACAAATTGGCTAAAAACGGGTTGATTTATACCCAATGGCATACCACTGCCTTGTGTTCTCCTACTCGTTCTACTTTATTAACCGGAAGAAACCATCACCTTACTGGTAATGCTGCCATTACAGAGGGTGCCAACGGATTTCCGGGAGCACATGGTCGTATTCCCGAGCAAACGGCTACTGTCGCTCAGGTTTTACAAGATAATGGATGGAGCACATTCTGGATGGGTAAAAACCACAATGTACCAGAGCAAGATGTATCATCCGGTGGAAGCCGCAAGCAATGGCCTACGCAAATGGGATTTGATCGTTTCTACGGATTTATTGGTGGAGAAACCAACCAGTGGTATCCTGATTTGATTGAAGACAATGGATTTATTGAGCAGCCATATGGTCCAGAAAAGGGCTATCACCTTTCTAAAGATTTGGCTGATAAG
>JAPLEI010000072.1 GCA_026391195.1 Bacteroidota bacterium
ATTCGTGGTGTTGGCGATGTGTAAACTCTTGCGCACATCATCGCCGTAAAAAGTGATATCTAATTGTCCGTACGTTACCCCTTGCCCTGTTAATTGCCGCAACACGTCTACAATTCGGTTGCTGAAAAAAATTCCGCGGGGTTGCAGACCAATGATTACAGTATTGTCCAGCCCGGGATGATTTTCGAGCACCTGATGGGCCAACCGTTTACAGGTAAGAGAAACTTGCTGGGCGGTTAAGATGGTTTTCAACTGAAAATTTTGATAAAAATAGTTGGTTTCGCGCAAACAAACACCATCCCCATCCGAATTCCGCAATTGATTGGGGAGAACTGAACCGGGAACGGAAGAATCCAAGTAATTTGCAGTCGCATGTTTACCCTATCGGAAATATCCCTGCTGCAATTCAGAAATTATAACCAGGCTGCGTTTCATTTTACTGAAAGCGTTGTAGGCATTTGTGGATTGAACGGAAGTGGTAAAACCAATTTACTGGATGCCATTTATTACCTCAGCTTTTCACGCAGCTATCACAGTCGCAGCGATGCACAAAATGTAGCACATGGCAAAGAAGGGTTTCGGATAGATGGGGTTTACCGCCTGATGAACAACGAAGAGCGGGTTACCTGCATAGTTCGGGAAACCCTGAAGAAAGAAAGAATCGTGAATGGAGAACTCTGCAAAAAACTATCCTCCCAAATTGGGAAACTTCCGGTGGTAATGATTGCCCCCGATGATATTTCCCTGATAACCGGTGGAGGCGAGGAAAGACGCAAATGGCTGGATACTTTGTTGAGTCAGCTAGACGGCAATTATTTGCAATCGTTAATTGCCTACCAGCGAACCCTTACCCAGCGGAATAGTTTGCTGAAGCAGTTTCAGGAAACTGGGCTTACCGATGCTACCCTTTTGCAGGTGTTGAATGAACAATTGTGTACCCATGGTAACCAAATCTTTACTACCAGACAGGCTTTTTTAGCCGATTTTTTACCTCGTATTGCCAATATCTATTTTCAAATTGCCAACCGGGAAGATGGATTACAGATTCGGTATGAAAGTAATTTATTCCAGCATTCTTTTGCCAACCTGCTGTTGGAAACACAAAACAGAGATATCCTGCTTGCCAGAACCACCCGGGGTCCTCATCGGGATGATTTGATTTTTAATATGGGTAAGGAACTATTTAAACAAGAGGCATCCCAGGGACAAAGAAAAAGTTTGTTATTCGCCCTAAAACTGGCCGAATGGGAAGTGTTGGAAGAAAACAAGGGCTTCCCCCCTATTTTGTTATTGGATGATCTATTTGAAAAACTGGATAGCGAACGCATGAATCAATTATTGCATCGGGTATGCATAGCCGTGCGTTCACAGGTTTTTATTACAGATACGCATGCGGAAAGGCTGGAAGCCCAGTTATTAAAACTAGGGGTTCGGTATCAATTATTGTCTATTTAAGCAACCCACTGAAAGGGGCTGTTTGCTAAGCTTTAAATCCCTACTTTTGACGCATGGCCACCCTGCATATCAGTGAAGTAATTCGCCAGTTTTTAGCGAAAAGTCGTTTGCGCGATGGTGTGCAGGCTGCCCGCATTGAAGAGATTTGGGAAAACATCATGGGTAAAACCATCGCACAATACACTACCCGGATACAAATTATACATCACAAATTATTTATCGAAACCCATGTGGGCCCCTTAAAGCAGGAATTGATGTACCAAAAACCCCAGATCATCAGCCGAGTAAATGAGGCTTTTGGGGAAGAAGTAGTGAAGGAAGTGATTATTCAATAAATTGATTTATTGCCGATTTTTTCAGGCTTTCTTCCAGAATAATCCGCTAATTCCAAGAATACATACATAAATTTTTTTAATTATGTATGCAATTTTTTGTCCATTTTTTTTGGAAATATTAAACAAAACGGGTAATTTTTGGCATTCAAAACCCCAAAAACCAAATTGTTATGGACATTGTACCCTTGTTAATTCAACTGGCTTCCGGCGCTGTAGGAGGAAACCTGGCAGGAAAATTAATGCCAAAATCTTCATTAGGAACCGTAGGTAATTCTATTGCCGGCATTCTGGGCGGTGGCCTGGGTGGTCAGATTTTAAGCATGCTCGGCATGGGCGGTGCTGCCGGTGCCTCTATGGATGTTAGCAGCATTATTCAAAACCTAGCCGGTGGCGGTGTGGGTGGTGGTGCGCTGATGGCCATTATTGGCGTAGTAAAAGGAATGATGAAAAAATAATTCCTATCAAATCTGGCTTGCCATATATAAGATGCTAGATTTTGCGGTTGTGTTAAGTGAACTTAGTTTACAAAACACAACCGCTTTTTTATGCGTATTTTATTACGGTAATTTTCCAATTAAAGTTGATGCTGCCGTATACGGGTATTTTCCTTGTATGTTGGCTCCCTGCATCAAGAAGAAAGTGGGCTGAACGCGGGCAGCTGTTTTAATTACAGTCGCATCACATATCAATACAGCTTCACCAGGAAATAATTGCTGGGCGGTTGTAGCATCGGCAGTTACCAACCAAAGCGTCAATCCTTTTTGTTGTGCGGCAGCTTTTACCGATTCAAAGGAAGCTTTCCAATCATTCACCCGATCAAAATTGAGTGCCAATACCAGCAAGTAGTTGCTATTACTATTTAATAAAGCGGCGGTAGTATCAGTGCCTGAAAGGGTTTGTAAAGAAAAATCTAGAATAGCCGCCTGCAAACCATTGCCCTTTTTCACGAGTCGATCTTTCCGGTCAACATAGGTATACGTTGAATCAAAATCTTCCGGAAAATGATCGGCATCAAAGCTTAGCTTATTTCCATTTTTCAAATAAGTAAATTCAATTGAAAAGCTGTCGGGAATAGCTCCGGCAGGCGTTTTCATTTTTTCGAGCAGGTTATTTCCCTGTTTATAGGGAAGGCAATCTACAAAGGGTGCATTTTTTAATACATATCCCTGGGCACCTGCCGTGGCAATCACTACTACTATTAATAGGGTTAGGGATATTCGGGTAGAAAACAGCGGGGTAATACTTTTTAAAGAGAATCGAATCAGGATAATTAAAGCCCAGAGCAACAGATCCTTCATAAAGGATTGTGCGGGTGTAAGTGGCAAACAATCGCCGAAGCAGCCACAGGTTTTTATCTTACCCGAAAACAGTGCATAGCCCGTTAAAAAGGTGAAGAAAATAATCAGCAACAATAATAATCCGGAGACCCATTTCATCTGCCAACCAATAATCAGGGCTACTCCCGCGAGCACTTCAAAAACATTCATCAGCAGTGAGAGCGACAATGTATAGGGATTCATAAAATGCATGCCCCACACTTCAAAAAATTCCTGCATTTTGTAGCTGAGACCTAGGGGATCATTGGCTTTGATTAATCCGGAGAAAATAAACAGTAGTCCTACGAACCATCTGATTAGGGTGATAAATGTTTTCATACAGTTGCATGTTTTCCTTCTGCCATTAGTATCAGGGCAAAAACGGCATAGTTAATAATATCAACGTAGTTGGCATCAATGCCTTCGCTTATCAGGGTTTTTCCATCATTCAACAAAATCTGTTTAATGCGCATCAGTTTCATCAGAATCAAGTCGGCAAAACTTTGTTGGCTCATATCCCGCCAGGCTTCCCCATAGTCGTGGTTTTTGTTTTGCATGGTATCTTTTGCCAGCTGAATCTGTTGGGCATATAGATTTTCAACGGTTTCAACGGGCACATCTTCTACCTGAGGATTACCGAGGTGCAGCTGCATCAGGCCAATAACGGCATAGTTGATAATTCCCTTAAATTCGGAGGGAATATCATCGCCCACTTTCTGTGTTTGCAAATCTTGAATGGTTCTGATGCGTAGGGCCTTGATAAAAATCTGGTCTACCACCGAAATGGTGCGCAATACCCGCCAGGCAGTTCCATAGTCCTTGGTTTTTCGGATAAAAATTTCCCGACATTCAATAACTGCCTGGTCATATTGGAGGTTGGTATTCGTCATTTTCAGTTTACTTTTACAGTGGCCGGCCAACAGCCCTCAACAAGATGCAAGATACTAGAATACCTTTTAATTTTTCGCTCAACCTGCGGGGAAGATTGTGCTATTTTGATCAACCCCTGATTATGGGCATTGTAAACAGTACTCCGGATTCATTTTATGCCGGCAGCCGGGTTAGCGGGGTGGAAGAGGCTGTTCGGCAGTCCGCCCGATTTTTAGAAGAAGGGGCACACCTGTTGGATGTAGGCGGAGTGAGTACCCGACCGGGTAGTGAGTCTGTTTCGGAGGAGGAAGAACTCAGGCGGGTGATTCCGTTGATAGCAGCAATTCATCAGCGTTTTCCAGAAGCCATTCTTTCGGTAGATACATTCCGTTCTGCCGTTGCCAAACAAGCTGTTGAAGCGGGTGCATCTATTATTAATGATATCAGTGGCGGTAGATGGGACGAGCAGATGCTTACCACCATTGCCAACTGTAAGGTTCCTTATGTGTTGATGCATAGTTCCGGAACCCCCGAAACCCTGCACGAAAAACCGGCGAACCGTGATATACTTACAACGGTATATGATTATTTAACCGAAAGAATTACAGCTTGCAAGAAAGCAGATATCAGAGATATTATCATAGATCCCGGGATTGGATTTGGCAAAACAATGGAAGAAAATTTTTTACTCTTGCAACAGCTTTCGGTTTTCACTTCCCTCCCCTATCCTTTGCTGCTGGCAGTTTCGCGCAAATCACTAATTTATAAAACTCTGGGTATAACTGCTGATCAGTCGCTCAATGGCACCACGGTGTTGCATACTGCTGGGATATTGCGGGGTGCGGCCATCTTGCGGGTGCATGATGTGGCAGCAGCACGGGAAGCAATTCAATTGACCAACCTTTTATAAAATAAACGGCACCCAAAGATGGGCGCCGTTTATTTGAATCTATTAATCGGTTTCAATCATTATCTTCTCATCGGAGGCATCTGAGGAGCCGCTGTGGGCGGAGGTGGAGGTGTTGCCATCATGTCAATAACTTCCACATCAAAAATCAAATTCGAATACGGAGGAATAACAGGGGGCTGACCACCCATGCCATATCCCATCAAAGCGGGGATAAATATCTTACCCTTGCCACCTTTACCAAAACTACGGATTCCTTGATCCATACCGGGGATAACACCCCCAGCACCCACCTGAATGGTTAGCGGATTTTTATTGGGTGATTTCGGATCGTTGTTAGAATCGAATACTTTGCCATCGGGGAAGTATCCTTTGTATAAAACCTGAACCGTTTGTCCGGAGTCTGGCTTACTGCCTTCTCCTTCTCTTTCAATCTGCACTAACACACCAGAAGGAAGTTCTTTGGTAGTGACGCCTTTTTCTTTCACATATTTTTTCAGCAGATCTAATTCGCGATTCTTTTCGAGGTCAATTTCTTTTTTATAATCGGCATTGGCTTCTTCCTCCCCTTTAAAGATTTTCAGAATCTTCAGTTTTCCTTTAATTACATCATTGCGGTGAAAATACTGATTGTATTCTAAAGCCCCCATCTTTTTTAAGGTATCTACACTCAAAGAAAAAGCTACTTCATCCCCTTCGCCACATTTGCTAATCAGTTCGAGATAGCTGTGCGGAGAAACGCGGGCAGAATCGTACATCATAAACCCGGGCAGGTGTTCGAAAGTGGTATTGAATATGGAGTCTTTCGGTGGTATGCGATATTCCATGTGGTATTTAAAGATCTGACCATTTTTGATCTTCACTTTGCTGTTACCGGAAACTTTATAAGAGATGCCTGAGGGTGTTTTTTGATACTGATTGCAGCTTGCAAGCAATACCAGTGCTGATAACAGCGGTAGCAATTTTTTCATTTATTGTAACTGGTTTTGGTACGAAGATAATATATCTCTGAACTTTTTCACATTCATTTCTACGGATTCACTGCTTCTGCCTCCGGCGGCATTTTTATGGCCACCCCCTTCGAAGTGGTTTCGGGCAAAGGAATTTACATCAAATCCGCCCTTACTGCGGAAGCTCCACTTCCTTTCGTCGTCTCTGTCTATCACCAATCCAGCCATTTTAATTCCCTGAATGGTGAGCAAATAGTTCACTAAACCCTCAGTATCACCGGTTTTGATATTAAAATGATGCAAATCGGCGCGGGTGATGTACATCAGGGCTGTATTATATTCATAAAAAACCTCCATCCGATTCAACAGGGCAAAACCGATGAATCGTAGGCGATTTTCGAGGAAATTATCATAAATCTCTTCATGAATCTGGGCATGACTCATGCCGGTATCCTTTAACCGGGCTACCATTCGGTGAACCGATGCCGTTGTTGAGGGGAAGCGAAACGAGCCCGTATCCGTCATTACTCCGGTATACAAA
Source organism: Bacteroidota bacterium (assembly GCA_026391195.1). GTDB lineage: Bacteria > Bacteroidota > Bacteroidia > Chitinophagales > Chitinophagaceae > Sediminibacterium. The sequence continues at coordinate 6,375 of JAPLEI010000072.1, forward strand.
CAGGTTGCGATATCCGCATCCAGCAGGGAATCATTGCCTGACTGTACAATAAAATCGTATACCATTTCGCAGGTAGAACTTTTGGAGGTATCGCTTACCCCAAACTGAAAAGCATCTTCCTGAGGCTCTTGGTGGTGGTCGATTAATATTTTAATGGCGGAAGCCTGTTCCAGCAGGGGTTCCAGCGATTTTGTGCGATGAAGAATATTAAAATCGAGGCAAAAAATTACTTGGGAGGCAGCTAGTAGGTCACGGCATTTTTCGCGCTGGTTTTCGTAGTTGATTACCTGTTTCATACCGGGGAGCCAGGTGAGAAAATCGGGCCAGTTGGTAGGTGAGATAACGGTAACGGTATGACCCATTTTCACCAAAAAATGGTACAAACCCAGAGAAGAGCCGAGGGCATCTCCGTCGGGCTTTTGGTGCATAGTAATTACTACCTGGGCTGGTTGTTGTAATTGGGGATAAAATTGGGAAATTGGTAGCATCGAGTGCGCAAAATTGCAATTTCTGTGCTGATTGGGCAAATGAATTTATTCAAACGGCGCAAAAAAGGGTTTTTCAGCGGTAAAAACAAGGTAAATACGTACCTTTGCCGGCCAAATCACCCCATTATGAGCAACAGAACATTTACCATGATTAAGCCGGATGCCACTGCAAAGGGTTATACCGGCGGTATTTTAGATCAGATTTTACAAGCTGGTTTTACCATCAAAGCTATGAAGTGGACCCGTTTAACCCCCGAGCAGGCAGGCAATTTTTATGCCGTTCACAGCGAGCGTCCTTTTTATGGTGAACTCGTTAGCTTTATGAGCAGTGGCAATATTGTAGCGGCCATTTTAGAGAAAGACAATGCAGTAGCCGATTTCCGCAAATTGATTGGCGCCACTAACCCGGCCCAGGCGGAAGAAGGTACCATCCGGAAAAAATATGCAGCATCTGTTGGCGAAAATGCCGTGCATGGCAGCGACAGCGATGAAAATGCAGCGATAGAAGGGAATTTTTTCTTTTCCGAACTGGAGAGATTCTAATACCTGACTTTTACTTATCTCCTTGATGCCCGGTGAATTTCATCGGGCATTATTGTTTTTTACCGGGGGGTGCGGGAACAGGTTCGGCAACGGCTACCCCATGAAATTTCACTTGTTTGGATTGACCGGTTTTAAATATAATATCTGCAAACTTGGTAAAGTCACCGCCCGCACTACCGTTAAATCCCAGGGTGATGTAGCTTGATTTACCCGGAAGTATGGGGTCGTTGCTGCGAAATTTTGGGGTGGTGCATCCGCAACCTACTTTCACGTCTACAATCATTAGGGTATCGGATGAAGAGATATTTTTAATATACACATTAAAATCGGTGCCTTTACCCATTGGGATAGTGCCCATTTCGTAGTCGGCATTGATAAATTCGGCCAGCAGGCTGATATCTTTTGGAGGTGGAGTAGAATCTTGCTGGGCGAGGCAAGTATTCCCGGCCAGCAGGAAAACCAATCCTATAAAAACATACTTACGCATAGTTGATCCGATTCAGTTGCATAAAATTAAATGAAACCCACCATTTTTTACCTATTTAAATATCACTAAAAGCAGTAATTTTACGTTATATCCTTTTGAGAAAATAATTTGAACCTATGGTAACCCGCAACCTCCTCGCCGTTTTGCTTTGTAGCACCCTCAGTTTGGCTGCTACTGCACAGACCGCATCTAAGCGAATATTCCTGATATCTTCCGACCCTGCCCGCCCGATCAATTACACAAATTTGCGTGAGATTGATGGCAATTGTAAGGTATTAGTGAAGGAAGTTTTTGATCCACAGAAAAAATATGCGGTGCG
>JAPLEI010000013.1 GCA_026391195.1 Bacteroidota bacterium
GATAGCCGGATACAGGCTTTTTAATCATATAATTTTTTTTTTGGTGAACGTGACAAAACCGCCATGGGGGAAGAATATTTACACTTTAAATTCAATTTTTCTTGTCTGGCAAAGAAGCAAATATAATTCATCCTATATATAAAATTCCTAGAATGGTCGCAATTTTCAGTTTAGGAGCGTTTGTATTGATTTGTTCACCTGATAAATATTTTGTCCATCCAAAAATTATTGTAATTTTTTGTTTTAGTATCTTAGTTTGGCAGATAACTCTAAAGTATGCACATATTTATAGTTTGGATTGTCATTGCCATACTTATAATTAATTCCACAAAAAATATTCGTATATACTTTCTTGTCAATTGATGCTTTTAAAATCCCTGCGTATTGGTCAGAGGTTATTTCATTTACATCTGATGCTATGTAGTAGTAGTTTCCAGTGATTTTAAATACCCAATTATCTTCTATTTTATCATTTAAAATCCGAGTTTTGTAATCCAAAATAAATCCTATTGTTGAATAGAAATCGTCCTTCTTATATGTTACGCTATTTCTGTAACCAATATTAGTAAACAACCCAGATGAAATGCTATGCACTGTTTTTACAGAACCATTTTCTGAGGCATCACTATGTTTTTGAGAAAGAAAATTGAGTAGAAATTTTAATTGACCATAAACTAATTTTTCAGCAAATAGTTTGTCTGAATTGTAAGAAGGATTTAATTCTATAGCCTTATTCCATTTAAAAGAAGTTAGCTTGTCGTCACTTTTTCTTAGTTTTCCTAAAATAGCTTTTCCAAAATACAATTGAAATAAGACATTGTTTTCGGAGGAAGTTACACCGTCTCCGAGATTTACATCAGATGTTGGTAATAAATAAAAGTTTCTTTTGTCGTATAGAAGAAAGCGGCCCCTTTTTTCGTCAATTTTTTCTGTTCTATTAAAGTCAAATGAAAATGTCTGCACAACTTTATTTTTCTGAAAGTCATGTGCAGCAGCAATTCTAAAGAAGTCCTGTCCGAATATGGACTGAGAAATAGTTACCCCTAAGAGTAATAGAAATATTTTTAGTTTCATATCAATATGTAATTTAGTATTTTCAATAAGTCTTGACCTGTTTTAAGTTTAACGAACATGTCGTTGTGAAGGGATGTAGAGTTAATGGAAGTCCAAACTAAACAAATGTCATTACAGAAGTCGTCTTTAAACTCAGCAGCAATGTATTTGTCTTTGATAGTTTTTGTTAGGTCTATTTTTGAATAGTCCAGCGGTGTATAAGCCGCAATAATCTTTTGTAATCTTGTTTCGTTTGTCATATTTTTTGATTGTTTAATACTAGCTTGTACCGGCTACCCTATTTCGCAAAGCTATTCAAAAGTCGTTGGCTATGCGTGTTAGAGTAACGTCTTATATCAAATGTCAAAATTTTATTATAAACCGAAAAAACAACTTCTATTTTTTGTCTGCTTTTCTTTAACCACAAGTGGTAAACTTTGGATTGAAATATCCATTTCGTGATTACTTACAGGACATCTGGGCCTCCGGATTATACAACATGGGGGTTAAGCATGGATGAATTACGGGTTCTAATCCCCGAAATTTTCCATTTAATTACAAATGAGTCAATAATTCAAATACAAAATTCTAATTTGGTCGGAATTTCAATACTTTCAATATGTAATTAGGAAATAAAATTATTTATATTTTTAAAAAATAAAAACAGGGTTTTTCCTGTATTTGTAAGTTCAAGTTTTGAGTAAACTATTCAAGGTTCTAGCAACATAGAATGCTTTCCCTTGCGAAAAGCGAAGCGAACAATTTCAGAGTAAATCCCGCAGGAACGAGGAATTGTAACTCAAAGTGCGGTGCTGACCCAGGAGGCCTTCGCCCCTCCCCTCTTTATTTGGTTAAAGGATTTTCAGATGTTTTTTTCGGGCATATCGTTTTGGCCCTTTTGCTCAAAGAATTTGTTGGTTTATTAGTGAGTTTGATATAAATTTAATTTGATTAAATAATTTTGAACAATAATTATAATGAAATCAATGACCAAAATTAGGATGATTAGGTTGCGAAAACCTTGGAGCAATGAATCTTTTAGCAGTGAGTCATTTGGAAAGAATACTTGGAATACTTGGAATATTGGGGATGTTGGATATATTGAAGGAGTTACCTCAATTAATAGTCAGGTTGTTCTTGTAATTGTGTTAGGGAATAAAATTATAAATTGTTTTCCAAGTGCTGTTGAGGTAATTGAAGATTAAAGTTCAATAATTAGATAATGGGAGATATATTGTATCAAATAAAACATTCTTTATATCGACTACAATTTGATCACTATGATAATGTTCTAAGAATTAATTACAGTCTTTCATAATTGACTTTTTATCGGCTCCTTTTTTAGTAAGTTCCTGTGGTTTATCAACTAAAAAGTGCTGTTTAAAATAATTTGATTTTAAACTAAGCGAATTCTTCGTTTCGAATACCCTTCTATCTATCCCTAAATTCCTAGCAGAATAACAGAACAGCTTAAAACGATTCATTACAACTCTCTCCCTATTCCTTAACTCCCGTATTAACAACAGGCCCATCCTTGCGCCAGGCATCGGTATTAAGTTTTCGTGGCGTTGGATAAATCTCATTGAGTGTGCTGCCCTCAAAGAGACGGCCATCCTTCATCACATATCTGATGCTGTTGGTGTTTCGGATATTTTCAAGTGGATTGGCATCCATAATCAACACATCAGCGAGTTTACCCACTTCAAGAGAACCTAGTTCCTTGTCTAATCCGAGCCCTGTAGCACCTAGAATAGTTGCTACCTGCAGAGCCTGCAAATTACTCATGCCTCCGCTTGCTACACTCCACAACTCCCAGTGATAACCTAATCCCTGAAGCTGTCCGTGAGATCCTATTCCAGCTAGACCGCCTTGGTCTACCAGACTTTTGATACCCTGAGCATGCTTACTAAACACATGATCATCCTTAATGAACCAGCCACCTAATGAGCCAACACGTCTGCGACTTTTGGCAGCCAATTCTTCATAAGGGGTGAAAAACTGCAACTTTTTATCGCTGTACACATTTTCAGTAGTGTAATAATAGTTTTCCGCCCAAGGTCCGCCATAGGATACCAATAATGTTGGGGTAACAGTCATCTTCGCTTCAGCAATTGTCTTTGTTACATCTTTATATAAAGGGAAAATAGGCAAAGCGTGTTCATGTCCAGGATATCCATCGAAAAGCTGCGTCATATTCAACTTGAAATCCAACCCCCCTTCTGTCGTTGGCATCAGCTTTTGCTCTTTGGCTGCCTCAATTACCCACTGGCGTTGCTGGCGATTACCTACCAAGTACATTTTTATAGTTTTTGTATTATAGTACTTGCTGTATTGCTTCAGTATATTGCGAGTTTGGTCGAGATCCTTTAAGTTGTAGGCCCAGTAACCAACACCTGGTCCTGTAGAATAAATGCGCGGGCCAACTATTTGTCCTGCATCCACCATATCTCCGTAAGTTAGTACATCGGTGGTGGCAGTTTGTGGATCTCGGGTAGTAGTTACACCATAGGCTAGATTGGCAGCATAAAGCCATACTTGGTTTTTATGTAAGCCCCAGAACGGCCACATGTGAGAATGGGTGTCAACAAATCCTGGCAAGAGGGTTTTGTCGGTACAGTCAATGACTTTAGAACCCTCAGGCACTTTCAAGCTGCCTCTTTTTCCTACTGCCACTATACGGTTATTCACTATAAGCACATCTCCCCTTTCTATCACCTCATTGCCTTTCATTGTAATGATTCTTCCATTTTTCAACAAGACAACTCCACTGGGTTTGTCTTTCGGGAAAAATACTTTCACCTGAAATTCCGTTGGTTCATATTTGGGTTCTTTGGGAGTTGTTTTGGCTGTGGTATCTGACTTGGATTTTATTTTAGCAAGAGAATCATATGCAGCGCGCGCTGCTTTATCCATCGACTCAAGGTTAGTCAAGCTATCTGCCTTTCGCAATTCAGTGGCTCTTTTTACTGTTTGTACAGAATCTTCAAATGCCTCGGCAGCATCTATATCAAAAATCCAGTGGCCATTTCCTAGGCTCCAGTGTACCTTATTGCTGTTAATTTCCCAAGCCGGGAATTCACCCCCGATTTCCGTGAGCTGGCGAGAGGGGAAAGATGAACTGGCAGGATCGGCCACAGAAATTGAAGGCACTTTTCCTGTTTGTGGTGGGATGGTTATAACATAAATATTGTTTGTCACTTTTACAAGTGCTTTATTGCCTGATGGAGCCATCAAAATTGCTTCGGCTGGCGATGGCAAACTTTGTGGTTCACGCATATCGCTGTTAGCGGGCAACATACAATTGTTCAGAGGACTGGCATCAAGCATGTTTCGGCCCATCACAAATCGACGGTGTCCACTTTCTTCGCCTGCTTCCGCTACTGATCCATAGGGGGTAATGCCGCTCACTTTTACATAGGTCTTTTCATCGGTGGCATCCCAGCGAATGCTGATTAGACTGCCATCAGCTGTATTCAGAAAAATGCGATTTGTATCTCTGGTAAAATGTAGATTGCCTCTGTTGCGTGCTTTGTCGATAAAGTGCTCTGTTCCACCCTGAGGATCCATCCATACAATATCGCTTTCAGCATCTGAATAAAAAGGACCGTCCGCATCCTTAAACAGGCGCTTTGGTCCTTTGAAAAAGGCTATCCGGTTGTTAAAGCTCCAAGACGGGCTCATATATAAAGCCGACTCTGTAGTAAGTTGACGAATCTCCTTTTTTGCACCAAGTGTTGCAATATATAAATGACCACCTAATTTTTCATCCCAACTGGTAAAAGCAATGTGATTGCCATCAGGACTCCAGGCTGGCATGGCTTCAGTAAAATCATGGTTGCTCACCCGCTGAGGTGTTCCATTGGGCCAGTCCATTACATACATACGATTGAGTACAGTGAAAGCTAGTTTTTTCCCATCCGGACTAGGCACTGCATCGCGAATCTGTGTAGCCAGCTGGTGGCTAGTGTCTTTAATGGGATAATTGAAATACAAGCGGGGCCCCATTTCTAGCTCTAGGTTCACGCGGAAAGGAATTTCCTGTGGAGCAGCACCCTCTTCTACTGACAGTTTCCAGATTTTACCTCCATAGGAGGCAATCAGGAATTTGCTATCCGGTGTAAAACTCATACCTGGCATTACACCAAGTGGGGCGATACTTTCCTGTTCGTCGCGTTGCACAGGATAGGCCAACCAGCGTTCTTCCCCTGTTAACAGGTTTCGCAATAATAGTCCAGTTTTGTCCTCATGGCGAGAGCCATATGACAGCCATTTACCGTCTTTACTAAGGGTTGGTGTAAAAGCAGACCCATAGCGGCTAGTGATGGCGGAGAGCTTACCTTTTTCACGATCGTAGGTTCCGATTTGGTATTGCGGCAGGAGTGCATTGTAGTTCCAAGAGCCACTACGTTGAGAGAAATAAATGGTTTTGTCATCTGCGCTGATGAATGGGTCGATTGTTTTAACGCCAGCGGGCTGGTCATTGAGTTGAATGCCACCCCCCCCATTTTTATGATACATCCAGAGTTTATTGATTCGACGGCCTTTGGAAGCAATAATGTAATTCCCGTCGGTGGTCCATACTGCCGATGTGAAGTTATCGGTACGCTCTTTGGTCAGTTGGAAGGTATCTTTTTTATCAGTATCAATATACCATATGTTATCGTTACCACTGCGATCGGAAGTGAACAGGATTTTTTTTCCGTCTGGGCTAAACCGTGGGTGAGATTCAAAAGCGAGCCCTTTGGTAATAGAGGTAGCTTCTCCCCCTTCAATAGGAAGGCTATAGATATCGCCCATTAGGTCAAAGGCGATTTTTTTACCATCAGGACTCACATCTATACTCATCCAGGTGCCCTCGTTGGTTGAGAAGCTAATTTTCCTTTCTGGCTTTAGTGGAAGGCCCTTGAATCGGGTGTATTTAATGGAATCTTTTTTGGTAGTGTCCGTCAAAGAAGTAGATCCATTTGGATAAACCGAGTAGGAATTAGTCTCAGGAGCAACCAAGAAACTAATTGCGGCAGCGATTGGGATTCCGATTTTAAGGAAACCAGAAGCGTAAAAAGGCATAGATTAAAATTTGGTAATAATATAAAAAAAAGAGATACACC
>JAPLEI010000015.1 GCA_026391195.1 Bacteroidota bacterium
AATAGATGGGTCATTAGAGTTTACCGTAAGCGTTCCATAAGGTGTTTTAGCGGTTAGGGTAGCTGTATTTTTCAATATGCCAAAGAATCCATTGGGTACCAAACGTATCACCAGGTTAATAGAGTCTCTTGCCCCGGCATTTAATTTACTGCCATCCGCCAATAATTCAATATCCGAACTTCCGTTGTATCGTTGATTAGCCACTAAATTTCCGCTGGCCTTTAAGCTTAATACTTCGAACTGCGTAACTGATGGGAAAACCTTGGTAAGATCATCCTTCATTCGAACACTATCCAACAAAATAGCGAGTGAGTTATTTACATACAGACTGAATCGAATTATAAAACTACCATCCGGTTGCATCTCGGGCTTAGACGATAATACCTTTTGTGGATCAGAAATTTTGAAAGGCTCAATCATTGTAACCGTATAAGGCACGCGTATACTTTCATACCCATTAATCACCTGACTAACATAATACGTGTAGGTACCCGGACTAGAAGGCAATGCGGGCACAGGAATAACGGTTCCGCCGGCTGAGAGCAAGTAATATTTTAATTGCGCGCCTGGTAATCCGGTTACCTGACCGCCTGAGTTAGGTGGATTATTGGGATTACCAATTATATAAGTTGCATTTATGGTAACAGGTGGTGGTGGCGAAACAGCTACCAGGTTAGATGTGTCTTTACAGCCATTCGCATCTGTGATGGTAACACGATAGCCGCCAGGAGCAGTAACCGTAATACTTTGTGTGGTCGCTGAATTACTCCACATATATGCTACTGCCGTAGTAGAACTAAGGGTGAAACTTCCCCCTGTTACAAGGAATAATGGTCCGGCTGGCGTTACAATGGGTGGTACTGCCTTGTTCACAGTAACTAACACCACATTCGTAGCAAATTCCTGATCGCCGGATAATGCCACTCTTCTGAAGTAGGAAGTTTGTGAAAGGGTGCCAGCGGTATACGTTAGTGCAGTTGCACCGGGTATATCTGTAAAGGTTATATTATCTTGGCTAGACTGCCATCTGTAAGTAATAGTTCCATTACCACCGGTTGCGGGAGAGAGGGAAACAAAAGCAGTTGCTGCCGTTCCTATACATACTGACTGTGTTCCGGAAATTGCTCCGGGGAATAAAGTGGTTCGATTCGGATTCACCCGCAGTGTTACGTCTACAGTTCCGAAACATCCACCAGATACCAATGAGTATGTGTAAGTAACAGTAATAGGACCCGTAGTTGGATTAAATAATATTTCCCGAATATTATTGCTTCCGATAGCTGCCGGATTGGTGATGCCGGGAACCACTGGTCTTACCCAGATAAATTGGGTAGAAGGCAGAGAGGAAGTTGGGTTATAGGCAAATTCATTGCCCCCATTAATGGCAGGTGGTGTGGTTGTGCTGGTTAACCGTGGCTCGGGTAATACTTCTACAGAAACCCGCTGCTGATTCGAACAACCATTAGCTGTAAGGGTGTAGAGATAGGTTTGGGTAAGAGATGACTGGGATATATTTCTTAGTACCTGATCCGAAATATTACCTACACCAGTTGCTGGACCTGAGGCGGTAATTCCGGATACGGATTCTCGTTGCCAGCTGAAACTTACATTGGTTGTTTGTGAGCTTGCGGTATAAGAAAATGATGTGCCCGAACAAATAGTGGTTGCGGTAAGTGAATTACTGAGTGTAGGTGAAGGTTGAATTGTAATAGAGAAAGTAGCAGGTAATCCAGAACAGGCATTTGAAATAGGCGTTACGGTGATGTTGGCAACCAGCGGAATAGTACCCGAATTAGTTCCTACAAAAGAGGGGATATTTCCAGTTCCGGAAGCGGCCAATCCTATGGCAGGTAAATCATTCACCCATTGATATTGCGAACCTTGTAGGTTGCCGGTGAATACTACCGGTTGAGAATTACCCTGGTTACAGATTTGCTGAGTGGCAGGTAGCTGAACAGAAGGTGTTGGCTGAACAATTACAGTAACCTGCTGAGTATTTGACAAACCAAATGCTGCTAAGGTAACATCATACGTAACCGCAACAGGAATAAATGCCGAACTGGTTAGTATTTCAGAAATAACAGCCCCAGTTCCATTACCAGCAGTATTGTTATTGATTGTATTAATGGCATTTCTCTTAAAGGTATATGTTACACCTGGCACATCGGAGGTGGCTGTATAAGAGAAAAGCGTACCACTACATACCGGTGATGGCGTGAGTGTACTAGAGAGAACTAAAGCCGGCACAACACCCACCGTAACTGTTTGGGATGACAAACATCCGGCAGCGGTTATTGTATATTGATACGGAACAAAAACAATGTTGCTGGATGAATTGGTAAGTACTTCAGCTATGGCAGCACCGGAACCACTATTGCCAATATTATTATTGATAGCTGCTTGCGGATTTCTAACCCAGTTGAAAGTACTTCCCGCTACATTGCTTTGTGCATTGTAGTTAAACACCGTTCCTGTATAAATATTAGCAGGCGTAAGGGTTCCGGTAAGAGACGGGATAGGTTTAACCAAAACAGATACTGCATCCGTACCATGACCAACACAGCCATCCGCATTCAGAGAATAAATATACGTAACAGTAATAGCCGCATTGGTAGTATTGGTTAAACGTTGACTGATAGATCCTACTCCTGATAAGGGCTCTGATGCAGTGATTCCGGAAACAGATAAGTACGACCAGCTAAAATTGGCACCCGGTGTAGCACTGCTAGGTATATATTGGAAGAGGGTTCCGGAACATATAGGCGATGCGTTAGCCACTGAATTTAGTGTTGGCTTGGGTTTCACTTGAACTACCAATGTAAAGGAAGATCCCGCACAATTATCCGCAATAGGCGTAATTATATAAGTAGCGGTTGCAACCAATGCAGTGGTGTTGGTAAGATTTCCGGTGATGGTATTAGCTAAATTACCAGCGGAGCCGTTACTAATTCCTGTTCCCGTAGGAGCCGGCCAACTATATTTTGTAGTTGATGGAATTAGTCCGTTCACATTGTTTTGTGGGATAATTTCAAAACCTACGGCAGAGCAAGTGGTGGTAAATAAATTTTGAACAGCGGCTACAGGTTTTACCAGTACAACCACCGTAAATACATTACCGGAACAGGCTCCACTAATAGTTGATACCTGATAGGTAACCGATACAGGATTAGCAGAAGTATTGGTAAGGTTACCATTGATACTGGTAAGTAAAGAACCAGCGGATGCACCTGTAATATTAGGCACTACCGGTGCAGACCAGGAATACAAAGTACCTGTTGGAACAACCCCATTAGTATTAGGCGTAGGCACTACTACAAATGAATTTCCGGAACAAATAGTGGTAGAAAGGGCAGTTATTGCGGCAGCCGGTTGAACAAAAATTGTGGTAGTAAATACAGTACCGGAACAACCATTGGTTATTGGCGAAACAGTATACACGGCTGTAACCGCCTGCGCACTTGCATTTGTTAGGGTTCCTGAAATTGCAGCAACCGGTGAATTCTGAGCAAGGCCACCGCTAAATCCAGCACCGGCTGGAGCCAACCAGGTGAACAAGGTACCGGAAGGAATGATATTGGAACCGGTAGCAGAAGGAGTAATTGTAAAGCCGACGCCTGTGCACACCGATTGACTAAATGCGCTGATAAATGACTGGGCCCTTACCTGAACTGTAACCGTAAATAAATTGCTGGTACAAGCACCAAACACCGGCGTTACTGAATAAACGGCCGTAGCAGCATCAACCGAAGTGTTGAATAGTTTTCCGCTAATACTACCCGCAGCAGTAGGCTGTGCCACACCGCCGGAGAATCCGGTGCCGGCAGGTGCTAACCAGGTGTATTGGGTTCCATCAGGCACAATGCCATTGGTATTATTCTCTGGAACTACATTGAATGTAACACCCGAACAAACTGAAATCGAAATCGGCTGAATGGCTGCTTTCGGTTGTAAATTCACTACCAAAGTAAATTGTGTGCCAGTACATGAACCCGAAACTGGCGTGATCTGATAAGTAGCGGAGGTTGCCGAAGCAATCGTCATGGTTAAGGTACCCGTTATGGTTGCAACCGGCGTTAGCTGCGCTGCACCTCCGGCATATCCGATTCCAAGAGGTGTAGACCATGTATATAAAGTACCTGCAGGAATGATTCCCGTTGCGGATGTTGCCGGATCAACCGTAAATCCAACACCGGAGCAAGTGGCCGCAGTAATTGGATTAATGCTGGCTTTCGGTTGTACATTTACCAATAAAGAGAAAGTAGTTCCCGTGCAGGATCCTGAAACTGGGGTAACCTGGTAAACTGCTGTGCGCAAGGAAGCAGTTGTATTGGTTAGATTTCCGGATATCACAGATACTGGCGTGGTTTGCGATAATCCATTAACAAATCCTGCACCGGTTGGAGCCAGCCATCTATACAAAGTACCTGAAGGTACCTGTCCATCCTGTGTATCATTCGGTGAAACTGAGAACGGCGCTCCAGAACAAACGGATGTACTGAGTGAGTTTATAATTGCTATCGGATAAACGCTCACTGTAATTGTAAATGTATTTCCATTGCAACCCATGTAAGAACTCAGCACTTGATAAGTAGCCGTAACTATACTAGAAGTAAGATTCGTTAGGTTAGCGGTGAAATTATTTACACCCTGCGATTGAGATAAACCACCTGTAAATCCGGAGCCGCTTGGCAGCAACCAAGTGTATTGTGTGCCAATAGGAACCAACCCATTGGTACCATTTACAGGAGTAATACCAAAGGATACCCCGCTACAGGTTGTTAATGCAATTGTATTTAACGAAGGAGTTGGATTTACGAATACAGTAGCACTAAAGGTTTGTGCAACACAACCATTTACGGAAGGCTGAACCTGATAAGTAGTAGATTGAACCGACGCAGTAATATTGGTAAGTGTTCCGGTAATGGGTGCTGTTGCTGGTAGCCAGGTGGTACCATCCCAAACGCTGTAAACTGTGCCATCCGGAACAGTTCCGTTGGTTCCATTCAGCGGTGAAAACTGATAAGTTGCACCAGAGCAAATAGTTGTACTCATCGCATTAATAACTGGCAGCGGTTTCACCTGAACAAAAACAGTAAATACATCGCCCGCACAAATCGCAGCAGTAGGTGTTACCCGATAGGTAGCCGTTACCGAGCTTGCTGATGTATTAAATAATTTACCAGTTATACTATTCACTCCGGAAGCCTGCGCTGCACCACCTGTAAAACCGCTACCCGTAGGTGCTTGCCAGATATAGGTTGTACTGAATGGGATCATTCCATCGGTACCATTGGAAGGAGTAACTGTAAAAGTAAATCCTGAACAAATACTAGTATTAATAGTCCCAAGTGAAGGCTTAGGCAACACGGTTACTGTGAGAGAAACATCTGGTCCCCAGCAGCTGCCTGTTTGGGGTGAAACAGTATAGGTGGCTGTTACTATATCGGAAGTAGTATTGATGAGTGTGCCAGTTATGGGGCTTACCAAGGTGTTTTGACTAACCCCTCCGGAAATACCGGTACCGGTGGGTGCTGACCATTTATATAAAGTACCAAACGGCACTACTCCTGCACTTCCATTAGTGGGAGACACCGAGAAGGTAGCACCTGAACAAATAGTTGTGGTAAGCGGATTTAGTATCGCAATCGGCAATACATGCACGGTTAATGTAAAAGAATTTCCTATGCAGGTGCCGGCAGTCGGCGTTACCTGATAGGTAGCAGTTCGGGTAATATTACTTGAATTATTCAGGGTGCCACTAATAGCTTCGCCAACACCACCTGCGCCGCCTGAAATAAATACACCTGTTGGCGCATTCCACTGATAAGTGGTTCCGGTAGGAATGATACCTCCAGCGGGCGTAAAGTTAAAAGCCACTCCACTACAGGTAGTGGTGGAAAGACCAGAAATATAGGCATTGGCTACCAGAGAAACCGTAACCGTAAATGGTGTACCCGCACAACCACCCGGAGCGGTTGGCGTTACAAAATAGGTAGCCGTTGTAGGGAAAGCGGTGGTATTATTCAGCAGACCACTAATGTCTGTAGAAGCTGTTTTAGAAACACCTCCATTAAATCCAGTTCCGGTGGGTGCCAACCAGGAGTACCTCGTATAAAAGGGAACCACATCAACCCCATCAGTTGGCGTTATAGAGAAAGGAAATCCACCGCAAGCAACTATATTGGGTTGTGTGGTGAAAATGGGTATTGGATTGATAAATACTGTCAACGTAAAATCAGCCCCCGATCCGCAATCCGTGGTAGAAGGAGTTACAATATAAGTGGCAGTTAGAACGGAGCTATTGGTGTGCGATAAAGTACCAGTAATGGATGCAGCGGGCCCTCCTGCACTTCCACCTAAAATGGCTCCCGACAAAGTAGGACTCAGCCAAGTATATTGGGTTCCGGCAGGAACAATTCCGTTGGTAACATTCAATGCAGAGAAACTGAAGTTTGTTCCGCTGCAGGTTACTCGAGAGAATGAAGTAACAGATACTACTGGATTAACAAAAACGGTTACTGAGAATACATTACCCGTACAATCACCGGAAAGCGGTGTTACCAAATAAGTGGCCGTTCGGGCAATATTACTAACATTCCAAAGCTGTCCATTTATATCAGGTGAGGCCATGGCATTACCGGTAAGTCCCACCAAACTATTACCCGTAGGAGCTACCCAAGTATAGGTAGTTGTGGGAGGAGGAACAATTCCATTGGTAATATCGGTTGGAGTAACTCGGAAAGTTTGTCCACTACAAATGGTGGAACTCATCGGGGTGATAATTGCCTTGGGCTTTAGATTTACCTGAAGTGTAAAAGTGAGACCAACGCAATTTCCTGAAACAGGAGTTACTACATAAGTGGCGGTAGTTATTCCACTGGTTGTATTGGTTAAATTACCCGATATAAAATTCTGTTGAGTACCCTGAGCTGCACCACCGGTAAATCCGGTACCGGAAGGGGTTAGCCAGGTATATTTAGTGCCAGTAGGTACGCGACCATCGGTAGGATATACAGGGGATACCTGAAAGGTTACTCCTGCACAAACGGTGGTTGATAATGGGGTAATATCTGCAATTGGATTAATCGTTACTATAACCGTAAATGGTTTTGCATCACCACATTGCGAAGTACTTGGAATTACGGTGTATGTAGCCGTTTCTGCTGCTACGGAAGTATGACTAAAATATCCATAAATATTGGAAGCATTAGTGGCACTTGCACCACCACTTAAACCACTCGTTAATTGCGGTGGATCCCAGCGATATAAAGTATTGCCTGGTACTACGCCATTCGTTGGATTGATTGGGGTAACACTAAATGCAATACCGGTGCAGGTAGCAACAGGAATTGTATTGATATTGGGGGTAGGATGAACAAGGATGGTGGAAGTTTTTGGCAGTCCATTACACCCATTCGACATTGGCGTAACGGTAATGATTGCAGTAACATCCACATTAGAATTATTAACTGCAGTAAAAGACGAGATATCACCCTGACCGCTTCCTGCCAATCCAATGGATGTAGTATTATTGATCCAGTTATAAACAGTTCCTACAACCGGCGAACCAGTAAAGGAAATGGCAACCGTAGTTAATCCATTACAAACAGTTTGTGAAGGAGGGTTGGGAATATCAACCGTAGGGGTTGGATTAACCGTTACTGTTACCGTAAATACTGTTGGATTGGTACAACCATTGGCAGTTAATGTATAATAAAACTGTGTTTGAACCGGAATAATATTTGAGTTGCTTAATAACAAATTAATCGAAGCCGTATTTCCATTTGCTGCCACACCCGCATTGATATCCGGAACAGAATTTTGTGTCCATGCATAACTAGTTCCCGCTACCGAACTAATGGCGGTATATGAGAAGATTAGATTGTTACATCGTGAAGTGGTAGTAAATGAGGTTATTACCGGATAAGGATAAATTGTTATTTTTTCAACTGCACTCTGGTCGATGCAAGTTCCGGAGGTAACTACCCTTTTATACCAGGTGGTGGTAGTTAATAATGGTGGATCATAATTCTGATTAGTAGCGCTTGATATATTAGTAAATCCGGTAGATGCACTAATAGTAGATAATTGCCACTGATATGCATAAGTAGACCCATCTCCACCAGTAGGAAGCGCACCTGTTATACTTTGAGGATCACCCGATTGACAAAATACATTAGTGAATGGCAGTGTGATAATATTATTTGTAATAGGGGGCTGTACCGTGATTTCAATCGTATTACTACTAAAAGGATCTGTACAAGCACCAGAAGTTACATTTCGTATGTACCAAGTAGTAGTAGTAAGTACCCCGGGTGAGTAGTTTATTCCATTAGCTCCGGAAATATTTGCAAATCCAGTAGTACTATTGGTAGTAGATTTTTGCCACTGATAACTATAGGAAGATCCATTACCCCCTGATGGCAGCGAACCCGTAAGTGCAGCAGCGGTTGTTCCAGAACATATGAGTTGCGGACTTCCGATTGTATTATTTCCTATAGCAGGTTGCACGGTTATCTGCGTCCGGTCGCTTGATACACATCCCCCACTTTCTATTGTCCAACTAAATGCATACACCCCTGCTACAAAACCTGAAATGGTTGTATTGTTAGCATTAGGCGAAACAATGGTTACCGAGGATGGGCCGCTAATCAGCTGCCAAGTGCCAATACCAATAGTAGGACTATTCGCCGTCATTACTGCAAAGGAGCCCACGCAAATTGTTTGGAAGTTTCCAGCCTGAGCAGGGGTTGGTGGATTTACCATTTGTACACTTACCTGATCGGTACTGGTAGCGCAACCAGACCCATTATTGCTAGACCACGTAAAAATATAATTACCACTAACTAATCCAAACACTTTTGAAATGGGATCATTTTCATTATCGAAAACGGGATCGGGACTACCGAAAGGTTTAGAAAAAACAGACCAAGTTCCCATACCCGTAGTAACCGGAGTTGCGGATAATGCCACTGGTTTAAATAAACAAGCCGAAAAATCTGCGCCCGCATTGGCAGGAGTAGGTTGATTGGTAACACGAAGGGTAACAGTGGATACAGATTGACAAGCCCCATTGGTGAGTGTCCATAACAAAACATAAGTTCCTTCTACCAATCCGTTCACCTGAGTGTTATATAAAGTTGCATTCGTAATAGTTGGATTGGCAGCAGCAGCCGGTTTACTCTGAACAGTCCATAAACCAGATTCTGCTCCTGTAGGAGAAACAGCTGCCAGGGTTGTAGTTGCAGAAACACCTGTGTTACAAATATTTTGATTCGGACCTGCATTCGCCAAATTAGGGGGGGTAGAAGAAACTGTAATGGTAACAACAGAAGTAGATACTTGACAAATACCATTCGAGATAGTCCACATAAATTGGTACACCCCCGGAACGGTTCCATGTATTTTTGTAGTAGGGTTATTGGGGGCATCAATGGTTACCGGAGCACCACTAATTTGTGTCCAGGTTCCAATACCCACCGCCGGCGTATTTCCATTCATCTGCACTTCAGAGGAACAGGCATTATTCTGATTTGCCCCTGCATTAGATGGGGTAGGTGGTGCATAATAAGTTACCCGAACTAAATCTGAATTACTGGTGCAGGTTCCATTACTGATAGTCCATTGTAATAAGTAATCACCCGGCGTAAGGTTCGTAATGGTAGAAGTGGGTGAAGATGGATTGGTGATAACAGCTGTTGAACCAGCTGGCTTGGTATCAATGGTCCATTGTCCTACCCCAACAACCGGAGTATTGCCTGTTAAAGTAGTACTGGTTAATCCGCATAAATCCTGATCGGCACCTGCCTGCGCAATGGTTGGGGTTGAATATAAGGTAATGCTAGTAGTGGCAGTAGAAGCAGCACAAAATCCGGCGGCCGGTAAGGTATATTGAAAAGTATAGGTTCCACCAATTAATCCAGAAGCAATAGCTGCATTGGAACTGGTAGGAGTAAGAGTGGGTGTATTCGGTCCCGAAATGGTTGACCAGGTTCCTGTAGAACCTGTATTTCCAGTTAATAAAACGGCACTGGCATTGCAAGTTCCACCGGCTGATACATTTGCGGTTGCATTTTCTCTTACGGTAATGGTTAGAATAGCAGATTCTTGTTGGGGACAATACAAACCATTATAAGCCGTCCATTTTAATTGATATACGCCTTGCACTAATCCGGATAAGGTAGCAGTTGGATTAGACAGACTAGAAAAACTGGGAACATTGGGTCCACTTACCAGCACCCACAATCCTGTTCCGGAGGTAATGGTACTTCCGGTGAGTATGGTTGAGGATTGACCACAAAGCACCTGATTAGAACCCACTGTTACGGGCGATGCCGCTTCCGAAATATTATATTTTACATCTGCGAAATTACTAGCACAAGCTCCGTTAGAAATGGTCCAACGGAAAACATACGAATTATTGGGTGAAAGGAATGTTACGGTAGAAGTGGGACTATTGGGAGTGGTGATTATAACCGGTCCGGGGCCTGTTAGTCTTGTCCATAAACCAGTTCCGGTTACAGGTGTATTTCCATTGAGGGTGAGTGAGCTGATTCCACAACTATTAACTGGAGATTGGGTAACGGATGCAGTAGTAGCTGCGGCTGAGGCAGTAATCAATACAGAATCCCTGCTTGCTGCACAACCCGGAGTAGATAAACTCCACTCAAACAGGTATGTACCATTGGATGCTCTAATGGTGGGCGTCATGGGTCCAGTAACTAATTTCCAAGTTCCGGTTTCTATCCCTGTGGGGGCATTGCCTGCGAGTTGAAAAGTGGTGGCCGAAGCGGTTAAGCACTGATCAAGGCCGGCACTGGCTAAATTAGGTCCTAATAAGCTATTGGTGGTGATGGTTACCTTACTGAAACTGGTTCCACAGGCATTACTAATGGTCCAGGTAAAAGTATAAGTAGTATTGGCTGCAAGTCCCGTAACTTTTGTGTTAGGATCATTTACACTTCCAAAGATTACTCCGGCAGCGGGTGTTACCGACCATACGCCTACTTCGCTGTTTGCCGGACTGTTCCCCTTTAATTTATAAGGTGCTCCGGCACAGATGGTTTCATTAGAACCTGCATTAGCTGTTGTGGGTGACAAGCTGGAAACAACAACTTTCACATCACTTTGCTGATCCGGTGTTCCCGGACCTGCCGTAATCAACCAGCGGAAATAATATTCTCCATTGGTAAGTCCGGTTACATCGGTAATATGACTGAAAGGGGACACAATGTTTCCTGTATTTGGGCCACTTACTTGCGACCAAGAGCCAGTTCCTACAAAGGGTTGATTTGCTGCTAAATCGGCATGAAAAATATTGCAGGCCAGAATGATATCTGTTCCCGGATTAGAAGCAGTAGGAACTAGTGATACTACCACATATCCGTCAGCAGCTGCAACGCCACAGGGTCCTACTCCACCGGGTGCATATCTGATTAATCGAAAACGATAAGTGCCAAACTGATCTAACCCATCCAAATTTAACGAGGTAGCATTTCCGATATTTTGAAATGCAGTTGAACCAGATGGCGCAAGTGTACTTCCGGCAGGACCACTCACCAATTGCCAACTAGTTTGGGATCCACCCGAGTAAGTAAAGGGTAGTGTAATAGAAGTTTGGGTACCAGGTAAAAAGGTACTTGAATTAATAAAAGAAATGGAAGGAGGGGTGGTATAAGAAACAGAATAATCTCCGGCAGATAAACATCCGGTTACATTATTGGTAATGGTATACCTGAATGTACTCGATGAGCCGGGTGTGAGTCCGTTAATCACCGTGGTAGGGCTATTGGGAGTAACAATGGTTCCGGATCCAGATACTACAGTCCATAATGCAGTTTCATTGGTTAAGGAAGGTGGATTGGCAGAAAAAATGGTAGAAGTGGTATTGTCGCAAAATACCCTGTTTGCACTACCCGCGGAAGTGATGGTTTGCTTTGGGGGGGGAACTATTATCGTCACTTCGTCTGTTCCATTTGCACAGGGTCCACTTACATTCCAGCGGAATGTGTAAGCCCCTTCTTTTAATCCTGATACCGAGGTTGTATTGTTGTTAGGATTCGAAATAAAGGGAACCGTAGGGCCACTTACGAAGGTCCAGGTTCCCGATTGACCAAATAATCCATTACCAGCATAGGAGCCCTGCAAATTGGTATTTTGGGTAAGATTATAACAGGCACCTAATGTTTGATCAGCACCTGCACTTACCGCACCAGCCACACCTACCGAAGTAAAAGCAACGTTTGATGAAGTGGAACATCCATTTACATTAGAGATGGTCCATTTCAACACTGTAGTACCCGTTTGCCCTGCATTCACTATAACGGGGGTGGTTGGGGAAGATGGGTTTACGATGGTAACGTTGGGTCCACTTACTTTAGTCCAGGTTCCTGTTTCCAATGGCGTTACGGGTGCATTGGCAGCCATAGTAAGGGTGCCTGCGCAGATTTGTGGAATATCGGGGCCGGCATTGGCAACTGTAGAAGGTTGTGTTGTAAAAATAACATCTTGAATAACCTGAGAGCCATCTGCACAACGGGCAGTTATTCTAAATTCATAAACCTGACCTTGCGAAAACGCATTTACGTTCACCCGAATACTATTTCCGGTAACAACTTGGTTACCTAAACTTACTGAAGGGCCACTTAATTGCGTCCATATAGCATTTCCACCCGGAAAAAATAATCCATTGGCTTCTCCCTTCAATACAAATGGCTGCGATTTACATATAAACTCATCCACACCGGCATTAACTGAGCAGTTTTGACCGAGCACAGGCTGGCTGATGAATAATATAAATAGTCCAGCAACCCCAATTAGTAGTTTTTTCCAAAAAGGTAACATCCAAGCAGTTGTTAAGGAAAGTATAAATGAAGATAAGGCCTATTCTTAAACTTATATCTGATTTTACACAAATTAAAAAATATTGTGAAAAAAAATAATTTATTTGAAACAAATATATTTTAAATATAATGAATTTATCATTACTGACCGAGTAACTATATCGGCCGAACCTACGTCCCAGTTACTATATCGGCCGAACCTACGGTTCTCTTTGTATCTTACTTGTCATCCAACAACGGATTAAAATCCGTTGTTTTAATATGGGTGGAGGCTACGCCTCTTTGTATACATACTGCATTATGCCGGGAGCAAAATAAAAAAATTGGTTCCTTCTCTTTATGAGTGGATAAAATCCGTTGTTTTGATATGGGTGGAGGCTACGCCTCTTTATTTACAGCCGATAGTATGCCGGAAGCAAAATTAAAAAATTGGTTCCTTCTCTTTATGAGTGGATAAAATCCGTTGTTTTAATATGGGTGGAGGCTACGCCTCTTTGTATATAACCGATAGTATGCGGGAAGCAAAATTAAAAAATTGGTACAATTGACGGGTGACTGGCTGCTTTGCAGCAATAAATCATTTTTATTAACGAGTATTGTAACCCGTTTAAAAAATAGCTATTAGCTGATTTTCTCGGACAGCAACGTTAGTTTATATATTTCAAAAAAAAAGCACCCGCAAAGAACTTTGCGGGTGCTTTTAAAAGAAGGTAATTGTTTACTTAGAAATGGTGAGCCAGTGTAAAACCGAAGGTAAAGAACCCATCCGACACATCAGCTGCCCCAGAGCGGAGTTGCCCTTTTTGCACATACCGGTTAGAGGGATTGGCAAAATACTTAGCTGCTTCTGGATTATTCGGATTCGCCAACCCGATAGCGATGGGGTCAGGATAAGGATCGGGGCCCACATCATCCAGATAGTTGGTAAATGCGAGGTGATAGGTAGCAAAGAAAGAGAAAATAGTTTTCTTATTTACATAGTATCGCAACTGAGCGGTAACCGGAGCTCCCAGAGTTGAAAGTGCATAGGGAGCAGGTGGGATAGGAATGGTTTGTCCACCAGTACCCATAGGTTGAAGCGGGTACCATTTACCTAGGTATTCTCCCATTGGGGTGAACATAATATAATCTACCCCAAATCCGATAGATGGCCTGAATTTCATATTGCTGGCATAGATTCTGTTGTTGAAGAAATCATATTCAAACTGAATACTCAGTGTAGTAGTGGGAGTTTTAAAAGACATCCCTCTGGAAACTTTGGATGTATCACCCGAACGCAAATCGGAACCCGTTAAAGTAGCCAATAAATAAGAGATACTCAAAGACAGGTTCTTCTTTAAACTATAGCGGAATTGCAAACCGAATACCGAGTTAAAATCATTCGAGAACAAGCTTGAATTGGAGAGAGTTCCATAATAAATGGCATTACCTGCTAAAATGCCTACCTCATACTTCTTCTTGTACTCAGACACAATAACGGGTGGCTTGTTTCTTCTGCGCATGGTAGAGTCGAATTCTGATTGACCAGCTCCTCCTCCTTTTCCACCTCCCCTTCCTACTCCATATTGCGCGCGTTTACTAAACATGTACTTCAAAAAGGCTTCATAACCAATGTACACATCCGGAACATATTCCCCTTGCTCACCTTCTAAGCCTCTTACAATTAAGTAACCAGGTTTAGATTTAAACAGGGTATCCACCGGTAAAGTCATATTTAACTGAACCATATTTTTAGTGCCAATATCTTTTTTATACGATCCGGGAGATACCACACTATCGGCTGTATTCAGAGAATCTTTTGCATATATATAATGCAAACTCATGGTTCGGGCTACTATGGGTCGGTTAGAAATCAGTTGAACAGCCCGCAATCCCTGACGGAGATTAAATGTATTGGTAATTGGATTGGAGCTATCGCCCACCAACTGCCACTTATCATTGATAAACTTCATGGCTTTTTTATTCACCATTCTTCCGCTTCCGGCATTGATCACACCGAAAATGTGAACCGGAATAGAATCCGATGGTGCCATGGCAAAGGGATTAATTACCAATTTTGGGCTGGTATAGTTGGACTTGTAATCGAAAATATGTTTGCGGATATCCGATTCTTCATAATCTCCCCAGTAGTTGTTGGGAGCAACCAGGCTATCACCACTTCCATAAATACCCATATGGGCCTGTTGTACAACGGTATCTGCATCCAATTCGCGCATGTAATTATATACAAAACTATTTTCCCGGATATTGGCAGTAAAACGGGTTTGCATATTATCCAACTTACCAAAGAGTATGTTATTTGAATATGTATATTGAGCGTAGCCGGATATTTTATTGCTTGTGAACGTATTTCCAAATACATCAATCTTCAAATAATCACTCCGTAAATCTTCGAAACGCAAGGGGGCTGTATTTCCACCAAACAAACACTGTGAAATTTGTACGGAGGAGATGGGAGGATTGTCACTGAAAGGAATTTGTGGATTCATTACATGCAATACCGCCTGTGAACCTAAGTTATTGATGAACTGACAGTTTCTAATAACTGCTTTGGTTCTATACCAGTTATCGGAGAACAGGAGTGGAATACTTAAGCTGTCGAAAGTAGTATACTGAATGTTGATATCACTGTTAACCACACCCTGAATCACAATACCATTGCCTGTTTGATTTTTTGAGCTGGTAATCCGAATGCGGGCGGTTGGTGTTCCGCTAAAGCGAACAGCTCCCAAACATATGATACTAGCTCCTGAATTAATTTGCACCTGCGCACCTGCCTCAACAACAAATGAGTCTGATACAGAGATTACTTCATTAATCACATAGTTTTTCTTGGCTAAAATCAACGAACCGTAGTTACCCGATAAGGTATCCTGTGACTGGGCTAGTTGAAAACCCATCAGCAGAAACAGTCCCAAAAAAATCTTACGATACATCATTCAATGATTTTATAGGTTAATGGAGAAGCAATTCTGGAAGTACCATCTTGCATGGTTACTTGTATATTATCGAACAGTAATAAGTCACCTTTCTTTAATTTCCGCAACAACTTTTGCGTTTCTGCATTGAATACGTCGCCATAATTCAAAACACGCTCCTGAGGGGTTCCTTCATCTTCTTTTGGAATTCTTGTAGCGGTAAACGAATTGATTCTTGCCGGGAAATCAGGGATATCATAAATTTGCAAATAGCCCACCAGGCGATTGGCATTGAATAAATCTTGTACTTTAGCAGTTACTCTATAATAGTTGGAGCCATCCCCACTCAATTTTACCTGCGGCGGAGGAATCAGTTGCACCAACACTTTTTTCTCAAAGGAAACTTTTTTGGTGAACTTTCGTTTGTCTGAAAACCGAAGGGTATATTGACCGGTTTTGGGGAACTTGATAAAATAGGTATTATTGATATTTTTCACTGCTGCATTGGGTGTAATTTCAAAATCGAAATCTACCCCCATCAGGTAGTTGAATTCGCGCAAAACCGGATTTTGAATACCTACATAAAAGGTTTCTGAGTGCAGAGAAGTTATAATTCGCTGAATAAACTCATCAAAGTTATCGGTGTTGGAAGCCTGATCATTGGTAGAATCGGCCTGAACGGGAAATCTAGGGGTTGCCGCTGCAGCCGGTGGCTTAGGAGCTGGATTCGGGGTTCTGGCAAAAGTATCCTGAATCCTTTGCTGCTCTATATTTTCAGTAGTGTTGGTATTGGGTTGAAATAAAATCGCTTCTTTTTCTTTCTCTGAATAATAAGAAGGCTGATACCCGATTGTTCTTAGTGCCGCATTCTGATAAATATTCTCATTTTGAATTAATATCAGTTGAATTCTTTTAACGTGGAAATAACTAATAGCCGTAGGCTTATGTAAAAACAGGTACAATGCCCAGTCTTTTCCCGATCCGGTTTGAGAAAGAATCGGATCTTTCATGGGAATTAATATTTCCACCGCCTGGTCTATCTGGTAGGGTTGCGCTTTTAAAAAGGTAACTAAAGAAACTAATTCGTTTTTTATTTTATCTAAACTCGAATCCTTTAAATAATAAGCTTCTGTCAATTTTCTACTGGTGAACTGTTTTTCTACATCTGTTCCCTCGGCTTTTAAATATTTCTGCAGATTTTCATCAAATGCTTTAACTTTTTCGTAGCTACTATGGATTCGGTTTTGCATACCCAGAAAAACCCTGGCAGAATCACTGGCAGAAAGTTGCATTTTTTTATCCTCAATTACTTTATTGGCAAAACCTACTTGGTCGAGGGTAGATTTAATTTGATAATCCAATGTTTTAATTGAATAATAATAAGAATCTAACAGCGATGATGGGATATTCAATACAGACAAGCACACAAATATCACATACAATAATGTGATAAGTCGGTATCTGTTTAAATTAACATTAACTGCCATTTTATTTAAATTAGGTGTCTTTTACTAAGACAATGACTGAATATGTAAACATACCGGGGGATACCATGCTCACGACATGGAAAATGATTTGGTTTTTCATTGGATCCTCGAATATTTATTACAGCCATAACCTGATATTTCTATCCGATTATTATTTTATTTTTTGCTTTACCCTATGCTTCGGAATGTGGTAATGATGCTGTTCGACACATTATTGAAACGATAGATTGCACTGTTTAATCCTTCCAGTTGCTCTTGGAACAGGTTCATCTTGTCGGATGAAATAACTGATATCGCGGCCATCTTCTGCAGGTTAATCTGCAAC
>JAPLEI010000097.1 GCA_026391195.1 Bacteroidota bacterium
TAACGGCACAGTGCATTCGTTAGTTGCAACAGATGAGATATCCCGAATGGGCAACGGTTATATTAGTAGCCAATAATTCGGCAGATGGCTCTGGAGAAACTTTGAAAACTGAATTTCCGCATATTATCTATATCCAGGCAAATGATAATCTGGGCTTTACCGGGGGGAATAATGTAGGAATCGCATACGCGATACAAGAAAAATTTGATTACACCCTGCTGCTGAATAATGATACCACCGTTGCCCCTGATTTTTTAGCGCCCATGTTAGCCTATATGGATGCCCATCCTGAAACAGGTGCCGTGCAGCCGTTGATTTATTATCACCACCAGCCCTCCCTTATTTGGAATGGAGGATCGTATTATAATCAATGGTTAGGGCATCCTTCCATACGATATATAGGGAAAACAATAGAAACCACCCCTTTACAAAATACAGCTCCTGTTCCTGTGGACTGGATTACCGGATGTGCTTTTTTTACAAGAACAAATTTACTTGAAAGTATTGGGGGACTTTCCGATAATCTTTTCATGTATTTTGAAGACATAGATTTGAGTTTCCGGATGCGCAAAAAAGGATTCCAACTAAGGCTGTTGCCCCAATCGGTTATCTGGCATGTAGGCGGCATGTCTAATAAAAACAAAGAAAAAACCCGCGAAGGCTTTGTAAATCCGGTAGTGCATTACCTGAATATTCGTAACCGGATATGGATACTAAAACAATATACTTCTTTGCTATATCTACTTTCGGTATTACTTTTTAATAGTTTGTATATCGCGGGCATCCTGTTCTATTTTATTATTAGAGGGAGATGGGGTAAATTTCAAACGGCCTGTAAAGCAGTGCTGGATGGACTATTAGATCAAATTGAATACAAACCCTTATCATCCCCTACTGAGTAACCTATTATGATTTTATTCCCCATTATATATCTTGCTTCTTTTTTTTACGGGCTGGTGCTCCTGTATAAAAAAGATATTCGGGGATTTCCGGTTTTTGTAATTGGGGGATTACCTATTTATATCCACGCCTTATCCGTTACCCATTTGTATGGATTTGCCGCTATCATTCCCGCCATGCAAGCCTGCAAAGAGATTATAGTATTCGCCTCCTTTGCAATGGTACTCTTTACCTTACAGGAGAAACCCAAATGGCATGCCGTAGATAAATGGATGCTGGTTTTTTTAGCAGCCTCCCTACTCTACCTGGCATTACCGATTGGCCCCTATCCCTTTATAAGCAGATTGCTGGCCTTTAAAGCGCTCTCTGTATTTCCCCTGATTTATTTCACCGGACGTTTCTGCAAAGTGAAGGATATCAACCTCAACTACCTGTTTTCTTATATCTGTATTGTATCGATTATTGCTGCCGTTGTTTTATTATTTGTTGAATTATTACCCTACGAACACCTACATACCAAAACCGGCTTTTTGGATTTTCATATCCAGTTTTTTAGTGCTGAAGAATCGGGGAATTATGGATTGTTCTGGACTTTTGAAACAGAAACCGGACTCAAACGCTTTGGCAGTATTTTTAGTAGTCCACTAGAACTGGCAGCTTCTACTGTACTCACTTTGTCGGTATTATTGGCCTTAGCAGGAGACCGATGGATGCGCTTTCGGTTTTCGGGATTATATACGGCCAGTTTAGTGGCAACCCTGTTTTGCATTGTAATGGCCATTTCCAGGGCCTCACTCATCAACTATTTTTTGCTGTTTTACTGCTTTGCGCATATAACGCAACAAAAAAAATGGGTACAATATTTTCACCTGGCATTTATTTGCGCACTGGCATTATTGGTATTTGTGGTAAAAGGTGATCTGCTGCAATTTGTGATAGACACCCTGCGGTTTCAGAATGCTTCTAGTATCGGACACGTGTTAGAATGGATCAATGGCCTGCAGGCTATGGCAGCCCATCCGCTGGGAATGGGATTGGGTTCATCCGGCAGGGTTGCCATGGAAACGAATGACCATGTAGGGGGAGAAAATCAGTTGATCATTATAGGTGTGCAGGTAGGCATACCGGTGTTACTGGTGTATATGTATATCTATGGATTATTAATTGTAACCGGTTTACAAACACTGAAAGTTTCGGCCGGTAAACAAAAAAGAGTCGCAATGGCGGTTGTATTGCTGAAGATTGGGATGTTCATTCCGCTCTTTACTTCTTACATCGATTCATTCAACTACATCACTTATACCATTAATTTTTTAAGTGGGTTGATGATTAACATGATTATGAGTAAAGCTGCCAACCCATCGCAAATGCAACGGTTGAATGGATTAAACTAACTGAATAAGCCATACCGGACAATACAATAAATAGCTCTAAAACCATCTTTCCAGTTGATTTTCTTTCCTTCGGCAAAGGTTCTGCCATAATAAGAGATGCCTACTTCGTAAATCCTGATTCCGGGAAAGCGAACCATTTTAGCGGTTACTTCGGGTTCGAAGCCAAATCGCTTTTCTTTTAAATCGAGACTTTTTAAAATATCGGCACGGAATAATTTATAGCAGGTTTCCATATCGGTGAGGTTCAGATTATTGAACATGTTCGACAGGAAGGTTAAAAACTTATTACCAATGCTGTGCCAGAAAAACAAAATGCGATGCGGTTTGCCGCCAATAAATCGAGAGCCATATACCACATCGGCATACCCTTCTATAACGGGTTGTAATAAAATAGAAAACTCCCGGGGATCATATTCCAAATCGGCATCCTGCACAATGATATAGTCCCCGGTTGCATGCCGAATGCCTGTATGCAAAGCAGCGCCCTTACCCTGATTTATCGAATGCTGTTGATACCGTATAAAAGCATATTGGTTCACCCATTCTGCTACAATGCTACCCGTTCGGTCGGTAGAGCAATCGTTTACTACAATAATTTCCTTATCAAAGCCTTCCGGAAGTGTAACCGCAACCAATCGCTGCAGGATAGATTCAATGGTGGGCTCCTCGTTGTAGGCGGGAACAATAATGCTTAATACCTTATTCATGCGCTGCAAATATAGTTATTTTGAAGGGCTGGATAATCGCTGCAACCAAAACTTCATCTGCACAGCAGAAAGTAATAAGATGAGGGGTACCATAACGGTTAACATTCTTTGATAAGCAGCAACCACCAGCGTAGTCCCCAGAAATAATATTAGAAAAGCTAACAAAGAGAAAAAGATAGCTCGATGAGGACCCCGATAAAATAAGCTGCTGATGATTGAAAAGATGCAAAGAAAAAATACCAATGCCCCGGGTGGAATACGAGCCAGATTGGCAAGACGAGGATAACTATAAGAAAAGGGTAGTCCAAAAAATAATCTGCCCGCATTTGCCATACAGTTTTTCAGGTATTTAACCGGATGCTGGCGGATATTTTGCAGGGCTTTATTTTTAAAGGCATCATCCCGGGCCACTCCCTGAAATTGATAGATGCTATCGTAATCGGCCTGATGGTGAACGGCAAATAAAGCCGCATTGCAAGGCTGTGTGGTATCGTAGCCACAATAAGCCGTAAAATGATCATCATTCCAGTCCCCAAATTCTCCTTCTACCGGGGTACTGGCCCAGTACAAAGACATGCCACCACTGTTGGCCCAATACAATAGCTTTCCGGTTTGTTGATACGTGTATAACAAATAGGGAATATTCAGTAAGAATGCCAGTAAGACTATCTTACCAAGCTGTACAATCGATTTCTTTTTACTAATCAAGTATCCAACCAATAATAAAATCAATAACGCAATGATTACATATCCGAAAATCACTTTAGTTAAGGTAAGATATCCTAAGAAAAAACCGGCTGGAAGGATATAACGAATGGGATAATTGAACAAATACGATTTCAGCAAATAATACAAAAACAAGCACAGCAAACAACTGCTGAGTGGTTCGGTGTATAACCAGCCCAACTCTTTATAGGCCACATAATAAAAAGCCCAGCATAGGGAAAAAATCCAGGCCAGTGAATGGGTTACTAATAATTGTAAAGATTTAAATAAGAAAACCAGCGATAGATACTGAAAAAAAGCATTCAGTAAAACCGGAATAATGAGTGGACTCTTCGCCCATACAAAGGGAACGAGTATAAGGGGGTATCCGGGGCCATTCCAAAGATTGAGGGCTTCTTTAGGGGAATAAAATCCGGCTGCCAGATTTTGGGCAAACATATAATATCTGCCCTCATCACCCTCCATTTGATCGCGATGAGCCAATCCGGCTATCAATAAGTAGATGGCCAAAAATGGCAGAAAATTAATCCAGGGATTGGCTGATATTTTTTTCATCTCCTCTAAGTTAGGTTATCTTTACCAACCAAAGGAGCGGGTAAACTGCCCTAAACTCCTGCGAATGTACTATAATGCCGGAATCTACTTATGCCCCCACCCATTAAAGTATTTATAGACATTCGGGATTTACGCATCGCCAGAACAGGTGCTAAAACCTATCTGGAGGAAATTTATCTCCAATTAAAAAATGGATATCCGGGTTTTACTATTAGGTTTATAGACACCTGGCTGCCGGTGTATCGGGGTAAAAACAAGTGGCTGAAAGCAATAGAACATGCCCGATTTTTTTGCTGGAAGCAGTTCACCTTACCCCTAATTTGCCTTTTTCGCGGGTGCGATATTTTGTATTGCACCGATTATTTTCTCCCCCTGATAACCTTTCGCTTTAAAACAGCGGTAGTATTTTATGATGCTTTTTTCTGGCAATATCCCGAACAGTATAACAAGATATGGCTTCAATTATTGAATTACATTGGAGTGCCGGCAGCCAAAAAAGCCTCCGCCATCATTACCATTTCCGAACATTCGAAAAATCAAATTATCGAATGCGTGGGGTTAAACGCTAATAAGATTCATGCCATACACCTGGCACCCAAATCTTCTTCCGCCATCATTCATTCGATACCTTCGGAGCCCATCCATCAAGGTAAAAAATACATCCTGCATATAGGCGTATTAGAAAAAAGAAAAAATCTATTGAATCTCATCAGGGCATTTGCTCTATTGAAGCAAGCGGGTTACCCGGAATATTATCTGGTATTGGCAGGCGGCACGATTTCTAAAAAAAATCTGGACGATAGCAACAATATCCGCCAACTGATTAAAGAATTGCAATTAGAAGAATCAGTACTGCTTCCCGGATTTATTAGTGATGAGGAATTAGCTCATTATTATCAGCAGGCAAGTTTATATGCATTTGTTTCTATCAACGAAGGATTTGGATTGCCCATATTAGAAGCTTTTCAACATCAGCTTCCAACCCTGATTGCCCAAAATAGTTGTTTGCCCGAAGTGGGCGGAGATGCAGTAATCACCTGCGACCCTTTTGATTACAGGGATATTGCCGAAAAAATGATTTCGATTGTTAGCAATCCTAGTTTACAGCAAGCATTGATTGAAAAAGGAACGAAGCGATTATCAGAATTCTCCTGGGAAAAAACAACCAAAGAATTGATGCAGGTTTTTACACAACTGATGCAATCCGATGCCAGCTCTCAAAAATAGTGTGCAATATTATCCGGCTAACTCAGCATCCACCATCCCTTTTACCACATCCTGTAAGCGATAGGTAGCTTTCCAGCCCAACACCTCCCCTACTTTCTTCGGATTGGCACTACCGCTTAACAAATCTGCCGGGCGAAACAAATCAGGGTCGATTACTACATGCTCTTGCCAATTGAGTTGCAGATAACTAAATACCAACTCTATAAATTTTTCCAGGGAATGGGATTCACCGGTTGCAATCACAAAATCCTGCGGTATATCCTGTTGCAGCATACGCCACATGGCTTCTACATATTCGGGCGCCCAACCCCAGTCGCGGCGGATTTGCGCATTACCGAGGGATAATATTTCATTGCTGCCCTGCTTAATCCGACAGGCCGCCGCTACTATCTTACGTGTAACAAACCGATGAGGGCGAAAAGGCGACTCATGATTAAACATAATACCCGAACAGGCATATAATTGATAAGCTTCGCGGTAATTGATTACCTGCCAGTGAGCGGAGGCTTTGGCAATGGCGTAAGGACTTCTTGGCCGAAAGGGAGTATCCTCATCAGCCGGAGTATTATTCGTTTCACCAAAACACTCACTCGATCCGGCATGGTACATTCGAACCGGCAATTGGGTAAACCGCATGGCTTCTAACAAATTCAGGGTACCGA
>JAPLEI010000164.1 GCA_026391195.1 Bacteroidota bacterium
GGGTATGGGCGCGCGCCATAGTATGCTAATAATGGTAATTCATAAGCGTTTAAATTCATGGCAATCGATAAAAGTGGATCACTTGCTTCTAGGGAAGTTGCACGAACCGTAAATCCGGCTTCTCCTACACCTACAGTGGTGATATGAATGGAGATGGTTTAAGTGGTAACGATCTGTTGTACATTCCAGCAAACACTGCCGAAATGAACTTCTTACCTATCACTTCCGGTGCTACTGTAATTGCAACAGTTCAGGAGCAGGTTACTGCTTTTGATGCGTACATTAATCAGGATGCTTATCTGAGCAAAAACAGAGGTAAGTATGCAGAAAGAAATGGTGCATTACAACCCTATATCGTTCGTTTCGACTTTTCTACTCAGTTAGAACTGTTTAGAAACATCGGAAAAAACAGACATACAATTCAACTGAGAGTTGATATCTTTAATATCGGTAACCTGTTCAATGCTGCTTGGGGCGTGAGCAACTTCGTAAACACCTTTAACCCGCTCGCTGCAGCTGGTATTGATGCAAACGGAGCTCCCATCTTCAGAATGAACCGTGTGAATAACAGTTTGAACTACACTACCTACAGAAAAGGTACTGGCTTTGGAGATGTTTGGCAAGGTCAGTTAGGCATCAGATATATCTTCTAGTAGTTTACCCTACTAACATTAAAAAACCCGGAATAATCTTTCCGGGTTTTTTAATGTCCTTATTCAATGCCTCGTGCTATATAACAAAATATCCTACCTTTCAGTTCTTTCCCAACCCCACCGGATAAACTCCGGCAAAACCCGGGCCCAGGTAGCTACATCGTGTTTGCCATCTATTAACTCAAGAAAACGGATATGCGCATCCGTATAACCTTTGGCCTTTAAGGCAACTACCAGATCCAGCGCATCATCCACAGAATCGATTATGCCATTATTATTTCGGTCGGCTACTTCGTCCATAGCTCCGCATTGAATAAAAAATTGTAACCAGGGATAACAAATACCTTGGCTGATTTGTAGGTGCATCAGTCGGTCTTTTTCATCATCATAACCATCCTCGTACCCTTTTCTCCGCCACCATAATGAGGCACTGAATATCCCAACTTTACTAAACTCATTGGCATGGTTCCACACAATATCCAACGCACTTAATCCTCCCAACGAAAAACCCGCCATCGCTTTTTCACGAAAGGATTGTATTTGAAATTGCTTTCTAATAAAGGGAAGCAACTCATCAAAAATAAACTTGCCATACAATCCGGCTTTAGCCCCTCTTCCTTTATAATCGGCTGAATAGGCAGTACCATATTCCATCTTACGATCTTCACCACAATGGATACCCACAACCATTAATGGATGTAATACATAATCCGAGGAAACCTGCTGCAATAATTCAGCAAATGGCATGGTTAACAGATCTTGCCCGTCGTTTACCAGCAACAAACTAACGGGTCCCTCTTCTAAACTATTGGCTGTTCGATAAATTTCGAACCGAACTTCCCTGCTCAGGTAGGTTGAATAAAGCTGGTATTGTTCAAGAGTTTCGAAAGTATTCAGTGGGTTTACTATGGGTAACATACCTTAAAGATAAAACAAAGCATTTACTTAACAGAAAGGTAACCCCCATATAAAGGGAGAACAATTTTATTATTCCACTGGGAATTAGTAACTTAACTTACCAAAAGGCAATTTAGGTTCTAACCTCAGTTGCCTGATGAATTCTACCATTGAATTACTAAAAATCTTCTATGAAAAAAATCGGGATATTATTCGGGCAGGAAAGAAGTTTTCCAACGGCGTTTATTGAAGAGATTAATCGGCGCAAAGTTCCCGGAATCGTTGCTGAACCGGTACATATCAACAAAGTAATTCAGGGCGAAAGTAGTGGCTACGCAGTAATCATCGACCGAATCAGTCAAGACATCCCCTTTTATCGCGCCTATTTAAAAAATGCAGCCCTTTGTGGAACCGCAGTAATTAATAACCCGTTCTGGTGGAGTGCGGATGAAAAATTTTTTAATAATTGCCTGGCCACAAAAATTGAAGTGCCGGTTCCCAAAACGGTTATTCTGCCTTCCCGAGATTTACCCCAGGATACCTCCGACCAATCTTTCAGCAATCTGGCTTTTCCCTTAGACTGGGAAGGAATATTCAGCTATATAGGCTTTCCTGCTTACATGAAACCCTTTGCCGGCGGCGGCTGGAAGAATGTATACCGGCTAACCAGTCAGGAAGATTTTTTTGATAAGCATGCAGAAACCAACCAGCTGGTAATGCTTCTGCAAGAAGAGATTGTTTTTGAAGAGTACTATCGCTGCTATTGTATTGGCGGAAAATATGTGCGCATTATGCCTTACGAGCCACGGAATCCGCACCATCTGAGGTATGTAGCCGATTTTTCGCCCAGTGAAGAGCGACTTAAGGAGATGGAAGCCATTGTATTACGCATCAATGCCTATTTAGGATATGATTTTAATACCGTAGAGTTGGCTGTGCGGGACGGTGTTCCCTATGCCATTGATTTTTGCAATCCTGCACCGGATGCGGATATTAAAAGTGTTGGGGAAGCCAATTTCCAATGGGTAGTAGACACAGCAGCTACCTATTCCATTGAAAAAGCTCAGGCCCAGCAAGACGGCAAAGACAACCTTACCTGGGGTAATTACCTGAAAAATGGGGTTACCGGTGTGGCTTTATATGGAAAGTAAAACGATTAGCGGGAGGATAACCTATGAGCAAACTGAACTACAAACATTTTACCCTGGGGGTGGAAGAGGAATATATGGTACTAGACCCCCAAACGAAAGAATTAAAAAGTCACGAGCAGCGGATCGTTCAGGAAGGACAGAAAATTTTACGCGATAAAGTTAAGGCTGAGATGCACCAGGCGGTGGTGGAAGTGGGTACCGATATTTGTAAAGACATAGAGGAAGCCTATAAAGATGTTGCCTCCCTGCGGGGAAATATAGCCCATATTGCGGGTGAGTTAGGCTTTTGGATGGGCGCTTCCGGCACCCACCCCTTTAGCCACTGGGAAAATCAGCTGATTACCGACCATGTTCGGTACAATCAAATTGTGAATGAGCTGCAAGAAGCGGCACGCAGTAACCTGATTTTTGGATTGCATGTGCATGTGGGCATGGAAGACCGAAAAACGGCGATTCACATCGCCAATACCGCCCGTTACTTTTTACCACACGTATATGCACTTAGTACCAACTCCCCTTTTTGGGAAGGCAGGGATACAGGATATAAATCGTTCAGAACCAAGGTATTTGATAAATTTCCCCGAACCGGAATTCCAGACTATTTCGAGAGTTTAGAAGCCTATGAAAATTATGTTAACCTGCTGATCAAAACCAATTGCATCGATAATGCCAAGAAAATCTGGTGGGATTTGCGAGTACACCCTTTTTTCAATACCATCGAATACCGGATTTGTGATGTACCGATGACCATCAATGAAACCATCATGATTGCCGGACTTTTTCAGGCCATTACCGCCAAAATTTATAAGCTTCGGAGCCAGAATATGAACTACATCATCTACCAACGATCGCTGATTAACGAAAATAAATTTAGAGCTAGCCGGTATGGAATTGATGGGATGCTGATAGATTTTGGCAAAGAAATTGAGGTAGATACCCGTTCCCTTATACTCGAACTGCTTGATTTTGTGGATGATGTGGTAGATGAACTGGGAAGCCGCCCCATCATCAATCTGGTACAAAAAGCCCTGGAAAGAGGTACGGGTGCCGACCGTCAACTAGCTGTTTATCAACAATATCAGCAACTTACCAGCGTTGTAGACTATATACACGAGCAATTTTTAGTTACTTGATAATTTTTTTAACTATTTGTTAAAATACCTTAACAGGCCGGGCAACGAAACTGGTTCTGGGGGTATCTTATCTATTAATCAACCCTTAAAATGTGTTTACTGTGACTGAATATGAAATCATAGAAGGCTGCATAAACCAAGATGCGAAATGTCAGAGGGCATTGTTTGACCGGTATGCCGGCAAAATGATGGGGGTATGCACTCGATACGCAAAAGACACCATGGAAGCGGAAGATATGCTCCAGGATGCCTTTATCAAGGTTTTTCAGTACATCGGGCAATTTAACGGGCAATTTAAATTTGAAGGTGCTTTTGAGGGCTGGATTCGCCGCATTGTAGTAAATACGGCTATCCGGCATCTGGAAAAGAAGAAAATTCTGTTTAAAGACATCGATGAAAGTACCTACGACGCCCCTAGGGTTGAAGCACATGCATATACGCATTTGGGGCAGGAAGACCTGCTGAAACTGATTAATCAGCTGCCGGATGGGTATCGCATGGTATTTAACCTGAATGCCATTGAAGGGTATAGTCACGAAGAAATAGCAGAAATGCTGAATATACAACCCGGAACCAGTCGCAGTCAACTGGTAAAAGCC
>JAPLEI010000049.1 GCA_026391195.1 Bacteroidota bacterium
ACGGTATGGGCCCATCCGAGGTATTCATTGGCACCGTGCAAAATGCAGGGGCCACCGGGAAAGTTGGCACCTAAGATATTCCAGCCTTCTTCGCTGCAAAGGTGCGCTTCGTAAAAAGCAACCGGACCTTCCAGTGGCTGGTGTGCGTTGATGGTTAGGTAGGTATTGCCATCGGAGGTTTTGCGACTATTGAAAGCAAATGCATTGCTGCCACCGGGCCGTATTTGGGGTAGCACAGGAACCGAGCCTTTGAAAATGGAGGAAAGTGCTTTGTCGGCACCGGATAGCACACAAAGTTGTAATACTGAATATTGTACCATGTCTTTGGGCGAAATCGGGAAGGCTCTTTTTAGTAAAACTTCTTTGGGATGTGCTTTTGCGAACGCATTCAATCCGGCACAATAGCCTTCGAGTAATCGTTTAAAG
The DNA here is from genome assembly GCA_026391195.1 of Bacteroidota bacterium. Classification (GTDB taxonomy): domain Bacteria; phylum Bacteroidota; class Bacteroidia; order Chitinophagales; family Chitinophagaceae; genus Sediminibacterium. The sequence continues at coordinate 427 of JAPLEI010000049.1, forward strand.
GCTGGACTCAAATCTTTTTCATATCGGGCTTCTACTAAGGCGGGAATACCCATGAGGTGAATAATATAGTCGGTTTGTGCACCGGCTTTGCCCTTATAAATTCCAGACATTGCTTTTCCGGTAATGAGGGATTCTTGAATGGTAAAAAAATCATCTTCTGATGCTGCCCAGGCTAGTCCGTAAGCTACTTCGGGATCGGTAGGTGCGAAAATATGGGGTACTCCTAATGAGTCGCGAACGATATCGATGCGGCCCGGTTGAAACTGGGCAGAAGCGGAAATACAGGTAAACAAAAGGGTAAGGCAAGAGAGGAGGGCACGCATGGCTGAAAATATTTGGTGCAAATATCCGGCTTATTGTAAGATGAAATATGGTTTCGCGGTATTACCTTTGAAAAAATAAGCATTATGGGCATCTGGCAACAAATTGCGGAATATCTCTATCTGAAAAAGAAAACCGAAGAAACTCCTGCCGGCAGCTGGATGAAATACATGCATGGCATGAATCGCATTTCTCTGATTATTTTTTTGCTGGGTTTAGTGGTAATTATTTTTAAGCTGGTAATCCGGCCCTTGCTTCAGCGATAGTCGCTTTGGCTAACTCCTGTATAATGGCTGCTGCCTTTTCTGAGGCATTTTCTCCTGTATGTAAAACGGCTCTGAGGGCCCGATAATCTTCCTGTATTTTTTGTTGTGCCGGGTTAGAAAGAATGTTCGTAAGGGAGATTTCTAATTGATCGGGTGTAAATGCATCCTGAATAAGTTCGGTAACTACCAATTTATTCATGATCAGGTTTACCAATGAAATATAGGGAATGGAAATAAGTCGCTTTGCGATAAAGTAACTGATGGGGCTACCCTTATATGCTACTACTTCGGGTACATTCAAGAGGGCTGTTTCGAGTGTGGCAGTTCCGCTGGTAACAACAGCAGCTTTGGCTTGAAGCAGCAAGCTATGGGTTTGATTGCGAACACAACGGATGCCGGGATAGGGCTTCAGTATTTCCTGATAAAAAGTGGGTTCTATGCCGGGTGCCATGGCTACCACAAAATCGTAGGCAGCAAATCGTTGAGTAACCGAAAGCATGATGGGTAACAAAGTGCTGATTTCTTGTTGTCTGCTCCCCGGGAGTAATGCGATTACCGGTTGTTTTGGTGGGGAGGCAGAAAAATCGGCCGACATCCAATGGATAGGTTCAGGGGAAGGATTGTGTTGAATTTGATCAACCACTTCTATCAGTGGATGCCCTACATAGTCTACCGACCAGTTCCATTTTTTTTCGAAATAATCTTTTTCAAAAGGCAAAATGCAAATCATGCGATGGATGATCTGCTTCATTTTAATTACTCTTTTTTCTTTCCATGCCCAAACCTGGGGAGAAATGTAATAGGCAATTTTTAATCCCTGTTGATTCCCCCATTCGGCAATGCGCAAATTGAATCCGGGATAATCGATGCATACGAGCACATCTGGTTTAAATTGTTGGATATCTTCTTTACAAAAACGCAGGTTGCGAAGAATGGCAGGCAGGTTTTTAATTACTTCCCAAAATCCCATGAAGGCGAGCTCGCGATAATGCTTTACCAGGGTAGCTCCGGCAGCTTCCATCAGGTCGCCACCCCAGCAATGGATAATTGCATCGGGTTCTGTTTTAATCAGTGCTTTTATCAGGTTGCTGCCATGTAAGTCTCCACTGGCTTCACCTGCTATAATGTAATATCGGGTAGGCATGTATGCCGGAGTTTGGGTTCAACTAATACCATTTCAGGTACAAAGCAAAGAGGCCATATATTAAGGAAGCAATAAAAATACCTATGGCGGTTTTGTCGTGTTTGATGTTGATATACAGGGTAAAGATAAAAACATTGGCCACCAGAGAAATGGTTATAATTCCAGATAACAGGGGGCGCTCCATTAATAATACCTGGCAATACTCTTTTAAGGTAAACAGGTGGAAACGGGTAAAATAGAAAGCGGTGAATCCAATTAAAGGGGTAATAAATCCCAGGATTAATCCCAGCGCAATTTTGTCTTTTAATAGCAGGTTCATGCAAATAGTTTTTCCAGTTTCTTTTTCAGGGGCATATTGGTTAGGTCGAACTGTACTGGCACCACGCTAACATAATTGTTTTTCAGCGCCCATACGTCGGTATCTTTTCCTTTATCGAAGTTAACAAACACGCCGGTTAACCAATAGTATCTTCTGCCATTGGGGTCTTTTCTTTCATCAAATTCTTCATCGTATTTGGCGTAGGCCTGGCGGCAGATTTTAATGCCCTTAATGGAATTCAGTTCTCCTTTGGGAATATTTACGTTCAGGCAAAGATGTGGTTCGGCAATGGGTTTTTTCAGCATTTGTTCTACCAGCAGTCGGGCATAGTGGGTAGCTGCGGTAAAATCGGCTTCAATGCTCAGGTCGAGCAAGCTAAATCCGATACTCGGAATAGACTCAATTGAGGCTTCCAGTGCTGCCGACATGGTGCCGGAATAAATTACGTTGATAGAGTGATTGGCACCGTGGTTAATACCACTGAGGCAGATATCTGGTTTGCGGTGCAGGATTTTATCAACCGCCAGCTTAACACAATCTACGGGGGTGCCGCTGCAACTATACGATTCCACATCTTCGAACAATTGCATTTTATGTAATCGCAGGGGGTTACCGATGGTGATTGCGTGCCCCATGCCGCTTTGGGGCTTGTCGGGCGCCACCACTACAATTTTACCCAGGCCTCTTGCTGCTTCTACCAATGCCCGGATACCCGGTGCATGAATGCTGTCGTCGTTTGTAATTAAAATTATAGGTTCCTTACTGGAACGCTGCTTTTTTTTAACTGCCATAGGGTGCAAAGATACGATTTAGTTTAGCAAGCGGGGGAAGGGGTAAAAGGGGGGTGAAATCGCGGAAAATAAAAAAATTTTTGGAGGAAACTAAAAATGTTAGTAATTTGCTGCTAAAACCGTTAGTTATGTCAAATGCCGGAAAAAATTTGAAGTATTTGCGCAAGCTTCGTGGCTGGACGCAGGAGGAGTTTGCCCAGAAATTATCTATTAAGCGCTCCCTCGTGGGTGCCTACGAAGAAGAGCGTGCCGAACCCAGACTGGAAGTGATGGAAGCTATTTCTAACCTATTTAAAATTAGTCTGGAAGATTTTTTATTTAAAGACCTTTCCGAGAAATCCGGGGGTAGTTATTTAGAGAAGCGCCGAAATAGTAAATTGATTTCGGGGGGTGCGGCAGAAATACGACTGGTACCGGTTAAAGCCGCTGCGGGTTATCTGGCAGGATATGGAGATCCGGAATTTATTGATGAGTTGAATACTTTTACCTTACCCATGCTGGCTCCGGGGCATTACCGGGCTTTTGAAATTGTGGGCGACAGTATGTTACCAACCCCCAGTGGCAGCGTAATTGTAGGTGAGAAAGTGGATAATCTGGAAGAGGTGAAAAATACCAATACCTATGTGGTGCTTTCTAAAAATGAAGGGGTGGTATATAAGCGCATCATTCGTAATACCAAAGCCCGCAATACATTAACCCTGATGAGTGATAATCCGGTGTACGAACCCTATTATGTAAATGCCGAAGATGTGCTGGAGGTTTGGAAAGCCGTGTACATACTTCAAAAAGCTGCTCCGGCACCCCGCTGGGATGTGAATCACCTGGCCGGTATGGTAAACACTTTGCAGGAGCAAGTGAGCAGTCTGCAAAAGAAGTTTAACTAGGGGGTAGGGGGTTGTGTTTTTAATAGGCAGCTTACCCAAAATATTTTCGGGCAACCCGATACGTATTGCAATGGGCTTCTACAATGGTTTTTATTTCGGGGGAATATCCTCCGCCCATCGCGACTGTAACGGGTATGTTTTGTTGTTGTAATAGCGAGAATACATATTCATCCCGCTGTTGGCAATCTGCCAGGGTTAGTCGCAGTTTTCCGAATCGGTCCGTTTCCAACACATCCACCCCCGATAAATAAAAAGCAAAATCGGGTTGCAGACTTTCTAAAACGCTCGGTAAATGTTGCTGAAGCAAATCCAAATATTCTTTTCCATCGGTACCATCTTTCAAAGGGATATCTATATCCGATTGTTCTTTCCGAAAGGGATAGTTATGGGCTCCGTGCATACTGAGCGTACATACTTTTTCTTCCTGGGCAAATATTTTGGCAGTGCCATTTCCCTGGTGTACATCTAAATCGATGACGATAATCTTAATTGCCAGTTGCTGATCTAACAGATATTGAGCGGCTACGGCCATATCATTTAATATACAAAAGCCCTCGCCCCGGTCGGCAAAAGCATGATGGGTGCCGCCTGCAACATTCAGGGCAACGCCCTCTTGCTTTGCCAACAGGCAACAGTCAATGGTTGCCTGCGTGATCATTTTTTCGCGCAGCATCAGTTGCTCCGATTGCGGAAATCCGATACTTCTTTCTTCGGAGGCAGATAAGCCCAGGGTATCTATTTTTTGTAAATACTCCGCTGTGTGAATTCTTTGTAGGATATCGTTCGAACAAACCCCAGGCTCTATAATTTGTGAAGCATCTATCGTACCCTCGTGCAATAGTTGGGCCGGTATCAGCTCATATTTTTGCATGGGGAATCGATGATTCTCGGGCAGTGGATGGGCGTATATCGGGTGATAAAATATTTTCATTGCGTGTATTAGCCTGATTCGAAAAAATTAAAAATAGGCAATCATATCTTCATCACGGCATCATTTACTATAGCAAATACTTCCTGCGATTTTTTTGGCTGCACCATCGCCATGCCACTGAAATAACTAAATGCCGGTAAGTAAAAATGCGGGCGTGCAAAGTAAAAACAAGGGAATCGCAAACTTTGTTTACCCTTTCCCGTAACAGCCACCCCGGGATGCAAGTGGCCACTTATCGTGATATTTTCCTCCTCACCTTCCGAAACAGCATCAGCCGCATCGTGCACAAAAGTAAAAGGAGGATGCAGCCATTGGTTATTAAATACCTGAATCTTGGCTTCCTCATACCAAACGCTTGCTAATATATCGTGGTTGCCCTTGATGAGTGTAAAAGCGAGACTACTAAAATCATTTCTCCACCGCAACCATTGGTCTAATTCCCTATTGGCCCTGCTATGAAACATATCTCCTACAATAATTACCTGCTCGGGATTAAAATGCGTGATCTGTTGCGTTAATCTATGCAAATCTTCCCGGGCTATTTCAGTGGGTACTGCAATGCCATTTTTTCTAAAGTGCCCGGTTTTGCCCCAGTGTAAATCAGACAGCACCAGCAACTTTTTCTCCTCCCAAAACATACAACGCTGTGGCGATAGCCAACAATGTTGTTCTGCCATGATGTGAAGTAGGGGAGGGGTTTGCATGCTGTATCCTTTCGGGAGGTGCAAAGTAATAGAATCTTTCTTTCCTCGCAAAGTCTTCCGACGTAGGAGGCGACTTTGCGCTTCGGAGTACAAATCACCATCGTTAGATAAAATCATTGCTGCATCATATTCCCAAATCAATATCGGCTAATTCCATTTTTGTAACAACACCACGGATACCTAGTTTCCCTGTATAATAATATCCCGCCGAGTTATGAAGATTATTCCTCCGAACCGAAAAGTCCCCTCTGGGAGACTATTCGGAGAAGTCAAATCTTTATTTACGAAGTTGTATTTCCTTTCCTCGCATAGTTTTCCGGTCCGCCGGAGGCGGAGAGGAGACTATGTGCTTCGGAGTACAAATCACCATCGGTTTGTAGATTATTCCTCCGAACCGAATAGTCTTCCGACAACGGAGGAGACTGCGGAGAATCGAATCTTTATTTACGAAGTTGTATTTGCATCTTTTTAACCCTATCTTCCAATTTCTCCGTAGATAAATTATTTCTATTAAGTCCATCTGCAATAATGGGAAAAGAAAGTGGCGTTAATTTTTCGGGATAGCAAATTTTTATCGGGTTAGCTTGAATTCGATTAAGGGCTTCCCGTAACCTTACTTCTTCCATTTGTTCTAGCATCACTTCCTGATAGGCTTGCCGCAGCAGGATATTTTCGGGGTCATAGTTTTGCAATACATTAAACAGCAACGAGGCGGAGGATTGCAAGTGCCTTGCCTTTTTGGCTTCACCCGGCATGCCTTGAAAAATCAGTCCTCCAATTACAGCGATATCCCTGAATTTTCTACGGGCCATTTCCGTGCTATTCACGCTTATTTGAATATCGCCCAGCAGGTTTTCTGTAGAGAACAGCGAATAAATATTTTCTTCATCTACAGGAATCGGCTGATCGCTCAGTAATTCAAATCCATAATCATTCATAGAAATAGAAAAGCTAATAGGCAATATTTTACCAATTCGATAGGCCAACAGGGCGCTGAGTGCTTCATGAACCTGTCTGCCTTCAAAAGGATACACCAACAGATGATATCCTTCTTTACTTCTGATATTTTCTATTAGTAGTTCATGCTCGCGGGGAATATGCGATAAGGTTTGTTGTTGTTCCATCAATAGGTGCAGGGCGGCTATTTCAGGTTCGCTTTCATCAATCAGCACT
>JAPLEI010000103.1 GCA_026391195.1 Bacteroidota bacterium
GAAATCCCCAATTGATGAGCTACCGTAATAGCAGCCACTGCATTTTCGATATTATGTAACCCACCCATCGAAAGTAGCAACTGCCGAATGGTAAAACTAGAACCGGTAACATCAAAATGGTAACTGCCATTAACTACAAGAATATTTTCAGCATATACCTGGGCAGTTATTTCTTTACCGCTATACGTATACGTTGTATCGGCCGACAGGTGAACCCTGCTTTCAATACCATTTTGTTTTACCAGTACCCCTCCCCGCTTCACTTTTTTTGAAAATGCTTCAAAAGCTTTCTCTACTTCTTCGGCGGTTCCATAAATATCCAGGTGATCGGGGTCTACTGCTGTAATCACGGCGATATTGGGAGATAATTTTAAAAAACTGCGATCGTACTCATCCGCTTCTATCACCGATACTTCGCGTGTACTGCTCCAAAAATTGGTGTTGTAATTGGCGGCTATCCCTCCTAAGAATGCATTGCATCCATAATTCGAATGGCGAAGCAAATGGGCAATCATGGTAGATACGGTTGTTTTTCCATGCGTACCAGCTACACAAATATTAAAACTTTGCTCGGTTATCCATTGTAACACATCACTTCGTTTTACCACCTGGTATCCATTGGTTTGGTAATACAACAATTCGGAATGATTACTGGGAATAGCGGGCGTGTAAACCACCACATCCACTTGCTTAGGTATTTCAACAACTGCTTCGTGATAATGTATAGGAATTCCTTCTGCTACCAATTGAATGGTAAGCGGCGTTTCGGAACGATCGTACCCCGAAACAATGGCTCCTCTCGATTTAAAATATCGGGCCAGGGCACTCATACCAATTCCACCGATGCCAATGAAGTAAATAGATGATATAGTAGTTCTTTGTTGCATCTTAGCTTTTCAAAATATATTGAGCAATTTTTTTTCCTGCATCGTGCACCGCCAAAGTTTGGGCGGCCATTCCCATTTTTTCTTGCTGCACTTTATCTGCTGCCAGTTGAAGTATCGCGGGTACCAAATCAGTTGCCGCTTTTGCATCCTGAATTAACCGGGCAGCACCATGATGAGAAAGATAGCGGGCATTTGCAGTTTGATGATCTTCAGCGGCAAGTGGATAGGGAACCAGTATAGCAGGCTTTGCCGACATACAAATTTCTGCAACCGACATAGCACCAGATCTGGAAACCACTAAATTGGCTGCCAAATAACATAAATCCATCCGTTGAATAAATTCACTTACCATCACCGTTTTGTAGGATGCCGCCATTGCAGCATATTTGGCTGAATCTTGTTTGCCGGTTTGCCAAATCAGTTGCACTTGTTGCTGTAAAGTTGCCAACTGAGCGGCTATGGCTTCATTGATGCTTCTTGCACCCAAACTGCCCCCCATCACCAGCACAACCGGTAAGGTAGCCGTTATGCCAAAATGTTCCAGGGCTTGTTCTCTAGAGTGGGTAGGATATTCTATCTCTTGCCGAACGGGGTTTCCGGTAACTACCAGTTTCTCTTCAGGAAAAAAAGTTTCCATACCGGTGGAAGCCACAAAAATGGCCCGCGCTTTTTTGCCCAACAAAATATTTGCTTTCCCAGCAAAAGAATTGCTCTCATGAATAAAACTGGCAACCCCTTTAAATTGTGCATATCGGATCAGCGGAAAAGATGCATAGCCTCCTACCCCAATTACTGCCTGCGGGCGAAACTGTTGGAAGATTTTTCTTACCTCCCAAAAACCTTGTATTAACTGAAAAGGCAAGCGCCAGTTTTTAAGTAATTGAGATCGATTAAATCCTGCTATGGTAATACCAATAATTGGATATCCTGCCTCGGGTACTTTTTGCATTTCCATTTTTCCCTTTGCCCCTACAAACAAAATCTCTACCGATGCATCTAAGTTTTTTAGTGCATTGGCTATTGCTATGGCGGGGAATATATGCCCACCTGTGCCACCGCCGGAAATAATTACTTTTTTTCCGGAAGCCTGAGCTGATATGTTTGCACTATTTATCATTAAGCAGTTACGGGAATGGGTTCTGGGTTTATAGTTTCTTTTCCCTCGAGCTGTTCTACATTTCGGGCTACACTTAAAATAATGCCAATGGAAGCACAGGTAAATAAATAGGAGCTGCCACCCATGCTGATTAACGGAAGCGTTACTCCGGTAACAGGCAGCAGATGAACATTCACTGCCATATTAGCCAATGCCTGTATTACCAAAGTAAAGCTCAATCCAAGAGCCAGAAATGCACCAAATGCATAAGGACATCTTCTGAATATTCGAATACACCTGAACAAAAACAACAGGTAAACAAATACAATAAAGGTTGCCCCCAGTAATCCATATTCCTCTATGATAATTGAAAAAATAAAATCATTGTATGCCTGCGGAAGAAAATTTCGTTGCCGACTATTGCCGGGACCCAAACCTATGAATACATTTCCATTGGCAATGGCAATATTGGCTTGCTGAACCTGATAGGGTATGTCTTTGTCATTTGCATACATAAAATCCTGCACCCTACCCACCCAGGTTCCAAAGCGACCTACTGATTTCATTTTCTCGGCAATGGCTTTTTTACCCGTTACATCAGCCGTAGTTTTTGTATGCGTTATAACGGCAATCATTACAATAATAGATATAGGTATCAATGCCACCAAAATGGTTAGGGCGATATGTTTAAAGGAAACCCGGCCAATAAACATCAGCAATAAAGCAGTGGCACCAGTTAATAAGGCATTAGATAAATTAGCCGGCATAATCAACGCACAAATAATCAAAACCGGAATAACTATCGGCAAGAATCCTGTTCGAAAATCTTTGATTACTTCCTGTTTTCTACTTAACAAACGGGATATATACATAAACAAAGCCAGTTTGGCCAGGTCACTGGTTTGAAGGGTTAAATTGATTACCGGCAATTTAATCCAGCGACTTCCTTCATTAATTCTTGTTCCGAAAAACAGGGTATACAATAACAGCGGAATAGATAATAAAAATAAGATAGAAGCAACTTTAGTGAAAACGGTATAATTCATTCTATGAAGAAAAAAAACAATCACCAACCCTAGCATGGTAAAAGAAAGCTGTTTAAACAGATACATACTGGTGTTTCCCTTATTCATCTTATAGGCCAATGAGCCCGTAGCACTATATACCACCAGGATGGAAATGAGTGATAAAATCAGTAGTATACCCCAGATATAACGATCCCCTCGCGTTCTGCTTACCAGTTCGCCTTTCATTCCGTCTATCGATGGAATCTGAGTGAGTATGGGTTCGTTCAGGATGGACATACTGGTTACTGCTTTTAAAGTTCTTTTACAGAATTTTTAAATTGTGTGCCCCTGTCTTCATAGTTTTTGAATAAATCAAAACTGGCACAAGCAGGGCTCAACAAAACCACATCCCCTTTGGTAGCCAGTTTAAAAGAGGCATTTACCGCTTTTTTTGCCGACTCGGTTTCAACAATTACCGGTACAATGTTTTTAAAGGCCTGGATAATTTTTTTATTATCGGTACCCATACAAACTATGGCTTTTACTTTTTCTTTCACCAACTCAGCTATCAGTTGATAATCGTTGCCTTTATCTACACCGCCAAGTACCAATACTACCGGCTTATTCATGCTTTCGAGTGCATACCAGGTACTGTTTACATTGGTGGCTTTTGAGTCGTTTACAAACTCAACGCCCCGCACCATGGCAACAAATTCCATCCGGTGTTCCAGACTTTGGAAATTGTTAACTGCTTCCCTGATTTTTTCCTTTCGGATTCCGAGAGTTGCGGCAGCAATGCTGGCAGCCATGGTATTGTACTGATTGTGCTTGCCTTTAAGTGCAAAGTCGTAAATGCTCATGCTCACTCTTTCTTCTTGAATTCTGAGCATCATTTGATCTCCTTTGATGTAGGCGCCTTTTTTTACTTCGTGTTTCATAGAGAAGGGTAATGGGTTAGTATGTAGGTTGATTAATGGGATTTTTTGCATGATTACTTCATCATCTTCACAATAGATGAAATAATCTTCCATGGTTTGATTAGCGATGATGCTGAATTTGCTGTTGATATAATTAGAAAACTGATAATCATATCTATCCAGATGATCTTCGGTAATATTTAAAAGAACAGCGATATGCGGACGAAATGTTTTGATATCATCCAGCTGAAAAGAACTAATCTCTAACACATATAATGCACTTGGCTTTTCTGAAACTTGACGGGCAAATGAGTATCCGATATTGCCTACTAGGGCCACATCTAAACCGGCATTTTTGCAGATATGGTAAATCAAAGCAGTAGTGGTAGTTTTACCATTGCTGCCGGTGATGGCTACAATTTTACTGTCGCCCTTATACCGAAATGCCAACTCAATCTCACTAATCACAGATATACCCTTTTGACGAATTTTTTTTACCAACTCATTTTTTTCGCCAATACCGGGGCTCTTTACAATTTCATCTGCCGAAAGAATTTTTTCAACACTGTGTTGTCCTTCCTCAAAGGGTATCTGGTGTTGTTGTAATTCAGTTCGATAATGATCTTTCAGATTTCCGCCATCGCTTAAGAAAACCTCATACCCCTGCTGTTGCGCTAATAGGGCTGCTCCTACTCCGCTTTCTCCTCCTCCCAATATTACCAGGCGCTTTTTCATGTATTTAGCGAATCTTTAGGGTTACAATACTTAATACCACACACAGGATAGTAATGATCCAAAATCGAACAGCAATTTTACTTTCGTGAAAACCTTTTTTCTGAAAATGGTGATGCAACGGACTCATCAGAAAAATTCTTTTACCCTCACCATATTTTTTCTTGGTATACTTAAAGTAGCTTACTTGCAAAATCACACTCAAGTTTTCAATTAAGAATACGCCACAGAATATTGGTATCAATAATTCCTTTCTTACAATAATTGCCAGAGATGCGATGATACCTCCCAATGCCAAACTTCCAGTATCACCCATAAATACCTGAGCCGGAAATGCGTTGTACCATAAGAATCCAATACAGGCCCCCACAAATGCACCTACAAAAATGGATAGCTCACCCAAATTAGGTATGTACATCACATCGAAATAGTCGGCCAGAATGTAGTTTCCACTCACATAAACAAATACCCCAATACCCGCGCCGATAATGGCACTAACACCAGCAGCCAATCCATCCAGGCCATCCGTAAGATTTGCTCCGTTTGATACAGCAGTGATGATGAAGGTTACAATAAGGATATAAATTATCCAGGTATATTTTTCTGCACCCGGGCCTATCCAGCTAATCAGCTTGCTGTAATTGAACTGATGGTTTTTTACAAAGGGGATAGTGGTTATAGGTGTTTTTACTTTTACAAAGCGTTTATCGATTCCGTTCAGCTTACGAACAATGATATTGGAGTCTTTAGCCAGCCGTTCTCCCTTCTGTAATTGGGCGGAAGGCGTAGTAATTACCTCGCGCTCTACGGTAACAGCATTGCTGAAATACAGTGAAACACCAATGATAATACCCAAACCAACCTGACCGATTATTTTTGAAATTCCGGCCAGTCCGTCACTGTCTTTTTTTATAAATTTCTCACCTAACTCATGGGCTTTTTTACGGGCACGCAGTTTGAAGTAGTCATCTAAAAATCCAATAATACCCAGCCATACCGTACACAAAATCATTAAACGGATATACAGCTTATCGAGGTTGGCAAATAAGAGAGTAGGAATTAAAATACTCAACAGAATAATAATACCGCCCATAGTTGGGGTACCCTTTTTTTGTATCTGGCCTTCCAAACCCAAATCCCTTACTGTTTCACCAATCTGGCGGTTACGAAGAAACACAATAATTTTTTTTCCGTATATCGTAGCAATCAGCAACGACAATATAATCGCCATGGCAATGCGGAAAGTTAAAAATTGAAACAATCCTGCCCCGGGGAGGTGGAATGTTTTACTTAACCAGCTGAACAGATAATACAACATATATTGAGTTCAGTTTTATAATTATTTATTCAATAGGGTAAATGTGTTTGCCAATACCTGCTTATCATCAAAAGGATGTTTTACCCCTTTGATTTCTTGATATTTTTCATGTCCTTTACCAGCAATCAGCAAAATATCTCCTGCTTTCGCCAGCGATACCGCAGTTTTAATTGCTTCTTTCCGATCGGTAACTGTTATATATTTTCTACCATCTGCTGCTTCCAGGCCTGCCTGCATATCTCGTAGGATATCTTCGGGATTTTCTGAACGGGGATTGTCACTGGTTAATATTACCCAGTTGCTGTATTTACAGGCTATCTGAGCCATCAATGGTCGCTTGGTTTTGTCTCTGTCGCCCCCACAGCCTACTACGGTAATTATTTGTTCAAATCCTTTTTTCAGTTGATGAATGGTAGTGAGTACATTTTCTACTGCATCGGGTGTATGTGCATAATCTATAATGCCTATAATGCCGGTGGAACTTACCTGATAATCAAAACGGCCTTCTGCACCACTGATTGCGCTCAATTGCGTTAACACTTTCTGACTGTCTTCCCCCAAAGAACAAGCAGCCCCATAAACCGCCAGCAGATTATAGGCATTAAATTGACCAATCAGTCTGAAATGCACTTCCACTTCATTTACCAGCATTACTAATCCGGTGAGTGCATTTTCGAAAATCTTTCCTTTAAAATCGGCAGGTCGTGTGAGGCTATAGAATAATTTTTTTGCGCGGGTATTTTGCAGCATCACTTCCCCTCTCTTATCATCTGCATTGGAAATAGCAAAAGCCTGGGGATTCAGGTAATCGAAGAAACTTTTCTTTACCCGGATATATTCATCAAAACTATGGTGGTAGTCTAAGTGATCATGGGTAATGTTACTGAATATAGCCCCTGCAAACTGAAGACCGGCTATCCGATGCTGATGAATAGCATGGCTGCTGCATTCCATAAATACATGCGTACAACCTTCCTGGCGCATCTTTTGTAACAGACTATTCAACTGGATGGCATCCGGAGTTGTATGGGTAGAGGGGATAATGGTTTCCCCAATTTGATTCTGCACGGTGCTGATAAGTCCGCAATGATATCGGAGTGAGCTGAATAATTTAAAAAGCAACGTTGCAATGGTTGTTTTGCCATTGGTGCCAGTTACCCCTACCAGGGTGAGTTCCAGGGAGGGATCTCCATAAAAATGATGTGCCAATAAACCAAGCGCCTCCCCTGCATTTTGTACTTGCAAAAAAGTAATGCCTTCTGGTGTAATGGGCGGAATTTCTTCACAAACAATTGCAATAGCACCTGCTGCAATGGCTACAGGGATGTAAAGATGTCCATCCGCCTGATTTCCCCTTACTGCGATAAACAAATCACCTGGTTGCACCTTACGGGAATCTAGCTGAAGGCTAGCAATTTCTCGGTCGGTACTTCCGATGGTTTGCACCAAAGGAACCTGATAAAGTATGTTTTGTAAATGAGCCATGTTTAGTTTTATCTGCCTGGATTGGTATGTTCGGAAAGTTGTATCTGTACTACTTGCTTTTTTTGAATTGGTTCCCCTGCGGTAATGGATTGACTAATCACTTTCCCTTTTCCGGATACTTTGATTAGTAATCCATTGCTTTCGCCTAGTAATAGGGCATCTTTTAAACCCAACCCCTGCAGGGAAGGCATAATTTGTGGTGATTGTACGCGTGCTTTCAGTGTTCCCTGTTGAAGGGTTCCACTGATATCTCCCCATTGATCGTAGGCGCGGGAGGAATCTGCTACCGGAATATGAAGTGCTTGCGCAACTCTTTGTAAGTCATTTTTATTTCCGCCTAATTGCCATTGAATAGAATCTGCCGGGGTGTTGTTTACTAATAATGTTGCTGGAGATTTACGCAGGTAGGTACTGTATAAACGATCGGCAATTTCTTTAAACACAGGTGCGGCAACATCTGATCCATGATGAAGTATGGCACCCGCTTTGTTCTTGATCACTACTACGCAGGTATACTTGGGATGATCAGCCGGAAAAAATCCTGCAAAAGATGCCTGATATATATTGGTATTATACCCCTGATTCCGATTGGCCACTTGAGCCGTTCCTGTTTTTCCCGCAACCGGATAGGGTGTATTTTTAAACACCTGGGCGGCGGTTCCGCGCAAACAAACTCCTTGCAGGCAGTTATATAATTGCTGAAGCGTAGCGGAACTGCACAATTGCTCGCGTAATACAGTTGGTTGAATGGTTCTGATGATTTTCCCTTCCTTACTTATGGCACTTACCAAGTAAGGTTTCATCATTTTGCCGCCATTCGCAATGGCATTATACAAGCAAAGGGTTTGCAGGGGCGTAATCTGTACGTTATATCCGAATGCCATCCAGGCAACCGTAGTCGGGTTCCAAATTTTTTGACCAGGACGATGTACTTCCGGGTATCCTTCTCCGGCCAAATCTATGCCCATCGGGGTATCGAGGTGCATCTTGCTGAGCCAATGAATATATTTGTTGGGTTGGGTGCCGTAGTTGGTCCAAACCAATTTAGCCATCCCTACATTAGAACTTTTTTCAAAAGCCTGTTGCACGGTTTCCTGATGGATGCCATGAACTTCTGCATCATATACCGTTTGATTATTGAGTTTCCAAACACCCCCCTCCACATCTACGATATCATTTAAGGAAACTTTTTTATCTTCTAATAAAGCCAATAAGGTTGCCAGTTTAAAAGTAGATCCAGGTTCAGAAATACTAATGGCATAATTAAATTTTTCCCAGTAAGTACCATCGTCCATTTTGCCTAGGTTAGCCATGGCCTTAATTTTTCCGGTAGCGGTTTCCATTACCATGGCACTTCCTTGTTCTGCTTCGTGTTTAACCATCGCATTCATAAGGGCTTTTTCGGTTACCCCCTGAATAAATACATCCAAAGTGCTTACAATATCTTTTCCGGTTTCTGGCTCTACCACATATTGATCATCTTCTACCGGAATCTTTACTCCTCCTGAGATATAGCGAACCAATTGCTTACCTGCTTTTCCCTGTAGAACGGTATCGTAAGAATTTTCCAGCCCTACCTGATTACTATCCCTAACTAAGCCAATGGTTCGGAATGCCAGCATTTGATAGGGATTGAGGCGAAAATTCTTTTGTACGGCAATCATCCCGCTGGTATACCTTCCCAAATTGAATAAAGGAAATGTTCTCAGCTGTTCATACTCCCGAAAAGAGATTTTCTTTTTCAGCAAACAAAATCCTTCCTGGTTTTGAAATGCCTGTTGCATAATTACCTTATACTCACCCGCAGTAATATCTTTAAACAAGCCTGCCATCGCTTCACATACAGAATCAATTTTTTCGCGAAACAGCTGACCATTGTTATTTCGCAGGGTTGCCAGGCGGGTATCCCAGTAAATATCGAAGCGGGGAACGCTGGTGCTGAGCATTTGACCATCTTCGCTAAAAATGGTTCCTCGCTCGGCTTCTATTTCATCCATTTTCTGGTGTAGGCTATCGCTTAAACTTCTCCAGTAAACCCCTTGTACCTGTTGAATGTAAACGGCTTTACCGAGCACAGTTAGTGCAACCACCACTACCAGCAGGTAGCTTAGGTACACTCTCCACAGTATGTCGTTTTTTACATCCATTGGGTGATAATCGGGTTAGGGCTTTTGTTTGGGAACTACTAATTGAAAGGGCATTTCCTTACTTACCATCAAATGCAGGGGCTCGGCTGCTTTTACAATCTGCTCTTCCCCACTCTTGTACATCACTTCACTCTTCAGTGTTTTGTAATTGAACTGCAATTCTTTCAGCTCATCCTGTGTTGCATTTATTTTTCTTATAACCTGGTCGGCATGATGGCCGTTGGCGATATATACTATAGTGAGTGCCGACAAAAAAAGAAAGAAAGGAATATTATTCAGTATCCACTGATAATTGAACAGACCCTTCAGCGGATTTTTTATAAAATTTTTTTTCTTTACTTCGGCAGTCATGATGATTTATAATTTTTCTGCTACACGTAATTTGGCACTTCGGCTTCTTGGATTTTTGGTTTGTTCTTCCTGCGACGGCTGAATAGGTTTTTTATTTACCAGCGCAAAAACTTTTTCTATCGTATCGGGCAACAGGGGGTTGGTAGGAATTTCATCCACTTGTCCCTGCCGGAAAAAGTTTTTCACCATCCGGTCTTCAATAGAGTGAAAGGTAATGATGGCTGCTCTCCCTCCCGGTTTAAGCAACGCGGGTATTTGCTGCAGCATATCTTTCAACGCACCTAATTCGTCATTCACTTCCATTCGTAAAGCCTGAAAAACCTGGGCCAGGTATTTATTCGGATTTCCTTTTACGGCAGCACTGATCATGTTTTTAAATTGACTGATGGTTTCCGCCTGCATATGAATTCGCAGCTGAACAATCAGCCGGGCCAGTGTTTTCGAGTTGGTTACTTCGCCGTATTGTTCGAACATCTTATGCAATTGTTTTTCATCAAATGTTTGAACGATATCGGCTGCAGTAAGCGGTTGTCGCCTGTCCATACGCATATCAAGCGGACCATCATACCGAATAGAAAAACCGCGTTTACTTTCATCAAACTGGTGGCTACTTACGCCTAGGTCGGCGAGTATACCATCCACTTTGGTTACCTGGTGCAAACGGAGTATCCGTTGCAGGTGACGAAAATTATAGGGCAGAAAAACGATTCGGGGATCATCGGGTAGGTTAACTGCTGCATCAGCGTCCTGATCAAAAACAAATAACCTACCGTTGGGTCCTAAGTGCTGCAATATTCCCTTGCTATGGCCACCCCCTCCGAATGTAGCATCCACATACATACCTTCGGGTTGAATGGCCAGGGCTTCCAGCGATTCATTCAGTAAAACGGATACGTGATAATTATTAAGGGAGTTTGACGCTGAATTTGGGGTGGTTGCGTTCATTCGATTTTTTTTCGCTTCTATAAACTATCCTTTTGCGTGTCTGTTCCTTTCATCACTTCCTCCGCTAAACGACTGAAATCTTCTGGATAGAAATCCTCAAAGAGCTGTTTGTACTTACCTGCATCCCAGATTTCGAAGCGATCCATGGCCGCTGCCAGCACAACGTCTTTGCCGAGACCGGCAAATTCTTTGAGGGAGGGTGGCAGGAGCAGGCGGTTAGCGCTGTCCATCTCCACTTCTGTAGCCCCCCCTAAAAACTGGCGGCGAAATTGACGTACCTTGGGGTCGAAATCATTCAATTGGCTAATCCGAGAAATAATGAGTTCCCAACTTTTCAACGTATATAACGTGAGACATTTTTCAAAGCCACGGCTGATGATGAAGCGCCCCTCTCCCTCCGGTAACTGTTTTTTCAGTCCCCCCGGAACAAGAAATCGGCCCTTCGCATCTACTGTAGCCTCGTATTCTCCGTGAAATCCGCTCATTGGTGAATAAATTTATTTTCTGATTACCACTTGTTGACACAAAATAACACTTTTTCCCACTTTTAACCCTCATTTTGGGTACCTGAATTTATCCACAGAATTCAATGCCCTATAATACAATGCTGTAAAGGGTTTCAGCCATTTTACTGTGCTTTCCGCCGATATTCGGTGTGAATTGAAGTGGATAACCGGTTAATAACCATGGATTTTCTTTAATGAATGGTGGAAAAGCCGAAAATTGGAGGAAAAACTGCTTTCCAAATGTCGGTTTACCCCATAATTGATGGAATTTTGCCGGCATAAAAGCTTCGCTACTCGAATATTATCATCATGACTGAGCAAATCGATCCGAAAAAAATACGCATGGCAGATTACAGCTACGAACTGCCAGCCGAGAAAATTGCTCAACACCCGCTGCCCAAAAGGGATGCATCCAAATTATTGGTATACCAAAACCGGGAAATACAAGAAGACCGATAC
Source organism: Bacteroidota bacterium (assembly GCA_026391195.1). Classification (GTDB taxonomy): domain Bacteria; phylum Bacteroidota; class Bacteroidia; order Chitinophagales; family Chitinophagaceae; genus Sediminibacterium. The sequence continues at coordinate 11,851 of JAPLEI010000103.1, forward strand.
AGCAACCTAGCCGATTACTTACCCGATACTACCCTGCTCTTATTCAATAATACCCGAGTTGTGCCTGCCAGACTTTACATGCAAACGCAACAGGGACAAGCAATTGAAGTGTTTTGTTTAGAACCTGGGCCGGGCTATGCTGATATTACCACTGCTATGAGCCAACAGGGGCGAGTAGTTTGGCTGTGTTTAATTGGGGGTGCTAAAAAATGGAAAGAAGGCACACTTTCCCTCGCACATACTTCGGGCGATAGGTATTTTTCTATTACTGCCTCCCGGATTGAAAAACGGGATACCGCCTTTTTATTGGAGCTTTCTTGGCAGCCGGCTACGGCAAGTTTTGCAGAAATGCTATCGATGGCAGGTGAATTGCCGCTTCCTCCCTATCTCAACCGGACCATAACGGCGGAAGATTACGAGCGCTACCAAGCCATCTATGCCCAGCACCAGGGATCGGTGGCTGCCCCCACGGCAGGCCTACATTTTACGCCTGAATTAATGGATAGGTTGGATAAAAAATCAATTGCAAAAAGCTTTATTACCCTGCATGTGGGAGCCGGAACTTTTATGCCCGTTAAATCGGAAACCCCCGAAACACATGCAATGCATCGTGAATACCTGGAAGTTTCTCTAGATTTTTTAACCCTACTTCGAAATCATTTACCCCATCCGATTGTTCCTGTTGGTACTACTTCTATGAGAACCTTGGAAAGTATCTACTGGATAGGAAGGAAATTGATTAAAAAGCCAAATAGCCTACCCGGTGAACTTCAGGTTAATCAATGGGATCCGTATGAAGCCGGCGAAAATAACGTATCACCATCCGATGCCCTGGATGCGCTTATGAATTGGATGAAGGAACACCAGCTTTCACAACTAATGGCAACCACCCAATTGCTGATTGCGCCGGGTTATCGGTTTCAGTTTACCAGTGGGCTTATTACAAATTTTCACCAGCCGGGATCAACCCTATTACTGTTGGTGGGGGCATTGGTGGGCGATGACTGGAAGAAAATTTACGACTATGCACTCAACCATACCTTCCGGTTTTTGAGCTATGGAGATGGTAGTTTATTATGGAATAAGGAGCACCGGTAATTCCGATTTACGCTGATGTGTTTTTCTCAGGGGACAGTGCCATTTCAACCGTAAAAGTGCTGCCCTTACCCAGGGTACTGGAAACTTTGATATTTCCCTCATGTGCATCAATCACCGATTTCACATAACTCATACCCAACCCAAAACCCTTCACCTGATGAATGTTGCCGGTATGCGCGCGGTAAAACTTTTCGAAAATGCGCTTTTCGGTTTCCCGCGACATGCCAATGCCTTTATCGGCTATTTGTATCACCAGCCGCTTATGCGTGTTATGTGTGGTAATGGTAATATCCGGGGCTCCATTGGAATACTTGATGGCATTATCGATCAGGTTAGAAACCGCATTGGTAAAATGAACTTCATCCCCCTCAATACTGTCATTGGTAGCATTCAAGAATACATGCACCTGCCCTTCCTGTTTATGCAATTGTAACTGATACTTTTCAATGGTTTGCTTAATGATCTTATGAACGGACAGTGTTTTCTTATTCAATCTAAATTCTTCCTTCTCCATTAAAGCAGCCTGCAGAATTGTTTCCACATGTTTATTCATGCGAATATTCTCTTCCTTAATGATGCCGGTAAAATATTTGGCCCGATCGGGTTCTGCCTGTACTTTTTCATTCTTCAAAGCATCCACTGCCAATGAAATGGTAGCAATGGGTGTTTTAAATTCATGCGTCATATTATTAATGAAATCACTTTTGATCTCACTTAATTTCTTCTGATTTAACAGGGTTCGTATAGTAACATAGAATGCAGCCAAAATAACCCCCATAAACAAAATGGCGCCTGCAAACACCCATTTTAAGGAAGAAAGTATGGGCAAATCGAAATAAGGAGTAATAACCACCAATGCTTCCATACCCGAATAAATGGGCTCGAACCCGCCATAGTAATTGATGGAGTATACTCTTTTTTGATTATTGATTGTATCAAAGTAGGCGCGCTCAAACCCTTTTGAAATTAATTCATAATCGCCCATCGGATTAGTAACAGCCAACTCGGCAGCTATATTATACAATTTTTGTTCCTCCAAGGCTTTTTTCAATTTCAGTTCAATTTCCTGAAGGGTAAATTTATCAGCTACATTGGCCTGTAAAGAGGTACGCAATTGAAATTCGGAACGCAACATCGAACCTCGTTGCTGAAATCGTAAAAGCGGCATTGAATTATCTACCAACCCCTGTGCCAATTCCTCCGATACTGAAACACAGGCTTTGTCGAACTTTTCTCGATATTGTTGCCGGGTTATCTCCAACAGATTCGCGAACCAGGAAATCTGCAATAGAATGAGTCCCAGTAAAGACAGTGAAATCAGTATGGCGATTACGGGGAAAGTTCTTTTCATCCCTACAAATATAATCGGATGGTTTGTTGTACTGAAGTTTCTATTCGCTTTTTAATTAATTTAACGGTGTTTTTTAACAATTCAACCCCTCCGTATGCTAGCGGCCAATGTACCCAAACCGGGGAGTCTGCTGATTTCAGACCCCTTTTTACAGGATCCGCATTTCAGCAGAACCGTGGTACTGATTTGCGAACATCAGCCTGCTGGTAGTTTTGGTTTGGTACTAAATCAACCTATGAACCTATTACTCAGCGATATTATTCCGGCAGCCCCGGATTTACAGCTACCCGTTTTGTGTGGCGGACCCGTTGCCAACGATACCCTTCATTTTATTCATCGGAGACCCGATTTGCTGCAAGATTCCATCCCCCTAAAAGGAGAAATTGCCTGGAATGGTGACTTTATTCAAATCATTCATTATCTAAAATCAGGACAACTAGAGGAATCCGATATCTTGTTTTTTCTTGGATATAGCGGATGGGGGCAAGGTCAATTATTGCTAGAGCTGCAGGAAAAAACATGGATTACCTCTGAAATCTCAAATGCACTCTTATTTGATACAGAACCCAAAGAGCGTTGGCAAAATGCACTGATGGAACTGGGAGGTGAATATGCAGGTATGGTAAATTATCCAATTGATCCTCAATTGAACTGACCAGAAACCATTTCCTATCAATAAAAAACCTTCGAATCCTGTGGTAGCAGCATCCGAAGGTTTCCCATCTGGTAAATAAATTAATTTATTATTTAGGGGATGATTTTTTTGATGCCCGTTCGCTATACACAACAACCCCCAGCACCAGCAGTATCACAACAAAATAATAATTGTTCAAGCTGATAAATGGTTTGTTGAGCAGCCGAGCCACAATTCGAACGATTGGATAAAGAATCACTCCAACAGCCAGTATTACCAGAAAGTTTTGAATGATTTTCATATAGGTGAATTTTCTATAAAATTATGAAAATTGTGATAATTCTACCATCAGAAAAAATTAATCTCCCATAGCATCGGAAATACACACCGAAAAGTCGATCACCATTACGGCTAGACCAATCCATCCAGCATATTTTGCCAACAATTTGCTACCCGCAGTAACAATCGCCTGCAACCCTTGACCCGCCAATTTATTTAACCCAGCTATTCCCAAAACAGAAGCAGATCCCACTCCGATTGCATCTTTTAAACAATTCCATATTTCAGACGCATCCACTCGTAACACTTTTTCGGAGGTAGTTCCCGACCCTAATGAAACCAAATTACCGGAACCAATTTTCTGAAACTGCCTACTTTTAAGCTCTTGCCAACGAGCATCTTCACTGGAAATGCCTAGGCGTATCCCTTCCTTTACAATCGCTAGCACATCTTGCTCATTATAGCGGCGTAATTCGGGTAATTGATGAAATAATTGTAACCAGTCGTTATCTACCTTATTTTTTCGTGATATCCATTCCTCAAAAGACAAGGCATAGGTGGCAAAGTGTTGCTCTAGCGCTTGATCATCCAATCCAGCTTGTTGAATACCGGCTAAAAAACCGGCCCGGTTCTGCTGAATACCTGGAACATTGATATACTGGCTTACCTGATAAAAATCCTGCAAAAAATTTCCAGAAAACCGGATAAAGCTTTCCGTGAGGTATAACCTGGCCGCCTCTTCCTGCGGAGTATGAACCATGGGTGCGTCTTGTTTTTTACAGCCGGTAAAAATACCCATGCTGATCAGCACTAAAAAGAAAATGACTTTTGTTTTCATGTGAGTTAGTATTAGTTTCTCCAAACTTTATTAGTCGACATTGGAGTTCTTCGACTCAGGCCTTGAGATTCGTATTCGAACAATTCAAAGTAACCACATCTTGTAAGCGAAAAAAAGGGTAGAAATACCTGATATTGGCGCATTTTTCACGGAATAACATAAAAAAAGGCCCCTGAAAAATCAGGGGCCTGAATATCGCATAGAAAAACGATTAGTCTTGGGAAGTGCCTTCCACCAGCACCGTTACTTTATTGTTTAGCACTTCTACAAATCCCGACTGGATTGTAAATTGTTCCGTTTCTTTTTTATCTTTCAAAATTTTCACTTTTCCACTTCCCAAAGCACTTACCATGGGAGCGTGTTTATCTAAAATTTCGAATAAGCCATTCACGCCGGGTAACATTATACCATACACGGATCCGCTAAACAGTTTTTTTTCGGGTGTTAATATATCCAGTTGCATGGTTTCGTAATTGTATCGTTTGCCTATTATCCTTTAGCTGCTTCCATCATTTTCTTACCTTTCTCAATGGCATCTTCCAGGTTTCCTACCAGGTTAAAGGCAGCTTCAGGATATTCATCCACTTCACCATCCATAATCGAATTAAATCCGCGGATGGTATCATTGATATCAACAAATACCCCTTTTAAACCAGTAAACTGCTCGGCCACGTGAAAGGGCTGAGATAAGAAACGCTGCACTTTACGAGCTCTTTGTACCGTCATTTTATCTTCTTCACTCAGTTCATCCATACCCAAAATGGCAATGATATCCTGCAATTCTTTATATCGCTGTAAAATCAACTTAACTCGGTTGGCACAATCGTAGTGTTCATTACCCACAATGGCCGGAGTAAGAATCCGGGATGTAGAATCCAATGGATCCACCGCAGGATAAATACCTAAGTCGGCAATTTTACGGCTCAATACCGTAGTAGCATCCAAGTGGGCAAAAGTAGTAGCAGGTGCTGGATCTGTTAAATCATCCGCTGGTACGTAAACAGCCTGTACCGAAGTAATAGAACCATTTTTAGTAGAAGTAATTCTTTCCTGCATCAATCCCATTTCAGTAGCCAGTGTAGGCTGATAACCCACGGCTGAAGGCATACGGCCTAATAGGGCAGATACTTCAGAACCCGCCTGGGTAAAACGGAAGATATTATCTACGAAAAACAGGATATCTTTTCCTTTTCCGGTTCCATCTCCGTCGCGGAAATATTCAGCAATGGTTAATCCACTCAAAGCCACTCTCGCACGGGCACCTGGAGGCTCGTTCATCTGACCAAACACAAAAGTTGCTTTGGAATCTTTCAGCAGGTCGAGGTTTACTTTACTCAAATCCCATCCGCCTTCTTCCATACTGTGTTTAAAATCATCGCCATATTGCATAATGCCAGCCTCAATCATTTCACGCAACAGGTCATTTCCCTCACGAGTACGCTCACCCACACCGGCAAATACCGACAAACCTCCGTGACCCTTGGCAATATTATTAATCAGCTCCTGAATCAATACCGTTTTACCTACTCCGGCACCCCCAAATAAACCAATTTTTCCTCCTTTTGCATAGGGTTCAATCAGATCGATTACTTTAATACCGGTAAATAATATTTCAGAAGCAGTACTTAGATTTTCAAAAATGGGCGGCTTACTGTGAATAGGGCGGCCATTTTCTTTACTTACCTGAGGCAATCCGTCTATCGCGTCGCCAGTTACATTAAATAAACGACCATTGATGCCTTCTCCAATAGGCATAGTAATGGGCCGGCCAGTATCAGTTACCGTCATGCCGCGCACCAATCCCTCGGTTCCATCCATGGCAATGGTACGAACACTGTCTTCTCCCAGGTGCTGTTGCACTTCAAGAATCAGCTTATCGCCATTTTCTTTTTCAATTTCAAGGGCATTAAAAATTTCAGGCAGGGTATTGTCGTCGGGAAAATGCACGTCAACAACTGCTCCGATAATCTGTTTGATTTTTCCTTTGGTAGCCATTTCGGATGAAATATAAAGTGATAAATAATGGATAATTCGGTAAGCCGGAAAGCATTTTCCAACTTGGCGGCAAAGGTAAGGGGATGTACCCTAAAAAAATGAAAAATAAGGAACAAAATTGCCCTAAAAATACCCACACCCGAATTTGGCATCCTCCGGATAGTGCTAATGGGCAAAATATAGCGGAAAAACCAAAAAAAAGCCTATAAATCAATTATTTGTAAAAAACAATCCGTTTTTTCACTGAATCGATTACCGTTTTAACACGGTTCCCAAAAGGTGGATAATACCCGCTAACCCCAACTTACCAGCGCCTTCGGTTAATTTATCCTTGGCTATTTCCTGATCGCCGGCATGTTTTTTTCTGCCCTTAATCCAATAATACCCCGCCTGCACCAATTGGGTTATACCGGATAGTCCTTGTTTTCCGGCAATGATTTCTGCCAGTCCCAACCCCGCAATCTTCAATCCCTGCAGGGGAATTTTTCGGGTTGAGTCTGCAATTTGTGCCTCCTCCTCCTGAAGTTGACGCTTGAGCCGGTCGATTTCGGCCTGCAAGGTTATTCCATCGCGGATAGGAATTTTAGGACTAGGGAGATTCATGCGTTTCAGGTTTTGTATCCAGCATAGATTGAATTACGCTATCCTTAACTTTTTTCCGGATGGATTTACGAAAAGCAAGTAACAATAGTACCATTACCAAGTATATCCCTGAAAGGCAGGCAAAGCCGAGTGGAACTGAATGGGTAAGTTGAGCAAAATAGTAACCCAACATAATGCTGAAGCTCATCATCAGAAAAAAAACTACCAACGCCATCAGCAACCACCAGGTTAAATTGGAGCTTACTTCTGCCACTTTTTGGGTAAGCTGCAACTGAATCAGTCGCAGCCTGTTTTGCACATATTGCTCGATGCGCTCTTTGTATTGCGTAAAAAAAGAAGTGGACTGCGATTCCATACAAATAATTTAGGCAACTGTTTCCGTGGAAGTGCCATCGAAATGTTCGGTAACCTTGCGGGCTTTATCTAACAAAGATTCCATGGCAGTTTCAAATTCGGCCACTTTTTCTTTTACATCTTCTTGTAAATCATCAGACTTAGTTTTCAAATCGTTCACCATTTCTTTGCCTTTGTTACTGCTGAGAAAAAGGGTAAGTGCAGCGCCAGCCAATCCACCCAGGATCAAACCGGTCAAAAATTTTTCTTTATCATTCATAACTATGGATTTTAGGGTTAATGGTATCTAGATAAAAGGGAGGAATAATCAGTATATTTACGTAACCCCTTTAAAGGTACGATGGAAAATCAGCCTAATCACCGAATTAACCGTTATTTTTTTAGCGGTCATTATCCTGTTCGCAGCGGTATTAATGCTGAGTTTACGCGCTTTTTTTACTGCATTTCTGGGAGCCATTATCTTTTATGTGCTGAGTAAAAAGCCGGCCAACTGGCTTATCAGCAAAAGGAAATGGAGTAAAACCCTTACCGATGTAACTGTTATTATAGTTTCCCTGTTTATTTTTCTGATTCCGCTTACCCTCTTAGTAGCCATGCTTTTGAAAAAAGTAATGGTATATAGTGGAAATGTTACCAGTTTTTATGCCCCACTAAAGGAACTGGATCAGGCCATTCAAAATCAGTTTCATATTACCCTGTTGAGCGATCAAAATCTGAAACAGTTGCAAGAGTATTCTAGTCATTTTATTTCGAATGCCTTAAGCAGCGGACTTAATACCCTCGCATCCGTTACCATGATGTATTTTTTTCTGTACTTCCTCTTGGTAAATATCAATCGGCTGGAAGCTTCCATCCTACACTATTTACCTTTCAGCCGAAGAAAAATTATACTATTTGGAAACGAGCTAAAAGCCCAAACTTTTAGTAATGCGGTAGGTATTCCATTGGTGGTGTTCGGACAAGGATTTACAGCGTACATTGGTTACTGGATATGTGATGTTCCCGAACCGGCGTTCTGGGCGGTTTTAACAGGTGCCACTTCTATTTTACCCATTGTGGGAACTGGACTTTTCTGGATTCCGATTGCAGCCTATCTCATCATGCAGCAACATACCTGGCAAGCGGTTTTTTTGAGTGTTTGGGGCGTTATGGTAATGGGAACCATCGACAATGTAATCCGCTTTGTACTTGCTAAAAAAATGGCTAATGTACATCCGCTGGTAACCGTGTTGGGCATCATCATCGGATTACAAAACTTTGGAATAACCGGACTGGTATTTGGCCCTTTGGTGATTTCCTATTTTTTCATTTTATTGAAGATGTACTACTCAGATTATTTCGCTCATCCGATTCAACCCCCTATTGATAATGAAGAAAGCTTTACCTGGCCTTTAGAGGGAATTTTTAGAAAAGGAGCCCACAAAGTAGCTTTTAAGAGAAGAAAACTGCCGTAATACTTATTGCAAGCAGTATACGAACAGCAATGCTCCCAACGCAGCCCCAGCCATGGGTGCAATTACTGGTAACCAGGCATATCCCCAGTCGGAGTTTCCCTTATTTTTTATAGGTAGCAAGGCATGCATAATACGCGGACCCAAATCGCGGGCAGGATTTATGGCATAGCCGGTGGGTCCACCCAAACTTAACCCAATGGCTAAAACCAAAAATGCTACGGGTATAGCTTTGATAGATCCGAGATTTTGATCGGGTCCTGTAATAAACAATACCCCCAGCACAAATACAGCAGTTGCTACTACTTCAGCAATAAAATTGTCGTTGTTAGATCGTATGGAAGGAGAAGTACAAAAAACAGCCAATTTAGTGGAAGCATCTTCGGTAGCATCAAAATGCCTGCGGTAAGCCAACCAAACGATACCCGCACCCAGCATGGCTCCCAGTAATTGGGCCAAACAATAGCCGGGAACAAGTGCCCAATCAAATTTTCCCGCCATTGCCAATGCCAGCGTTACGGCCGGATTCAAATGAGCCCCACTGGCGTTTGCTGATATAAACACAGCCACAAATACCGCCATGGCCCATCCTAAAGTAATGGAAATAAGTCCGCCATTATTCCCTTTGGTTTTATTGAGCACCACATTCGCAACTACTCCATCCCCTAAAATAAGTAAAATGGCCGTGCCGGTAAATTCTGATACGAGGGCTGTCATAACACTATTGTTTTTATAGATTATTTTTTTGGGTAAAAATTCTGGTCTTCCGGTATAGTATGATTGACCAATTTACTGAATTAAATACTGCTGAGCAAGTAATTCAAAATTGGTTACTTGTTGGGTTTCCCATGCGGATTCCTTTCCTAATTCGGCTGCCATCCAGTTTGCAATCTTTTCTGCACTGGCCATAGCTGCCCGTGCATCCAAAAACAACAGCCGGGTTCTGCGAGCCAACACATCTTCTATGGTAACCGCCAGCTCATGCCGTATGGCATATATCACATCTGCCTGCGTGTATTTATAAGCAGGATGAATCCGCTCAGCAAAAGCAGGGTTTTCGGTAATCCATTGCTGAATTTTTTCGTTTCTCTTATCCGGAAATCCAATAGGAAGCTGATAGGTGATACAGGTTTTCTTGGGGAGCTTTCCTACAAAACCCGCATTGTCTACTGCATCCTGGGCCATTTTTCGATAGGTAGTCCACTTCCCCCCCGTAATCGTTACCAAACCAGATGGGGCAATAATCAAGGTATGATCGCGTGAAAGCATGGCAGTACCTCCACTGCCTTTTCGGGATACCAATGGCCGCAGGCCGGCATATACACTTAGCACATCGGAGCGTTTTACCTGGCGGGTTCCATATCGGTTAATATGACTTAAAATGAATTCAATTTCGGCTTCCTGGGCACGGGGTTCTAACTGAGGAGTATCAACGCCGGTATCGGTAGTACCCAGCAACACTTTGCCCATCCAGGGAACGGCAAATAAAACCCTGCCATCATCCGTTTTAGGAATCATCATAGCGGCTAATCCGGGAAATAAAGTATCGGGAATTACCAGATGAATCCCCTGAGAAGGCGTAACCAATTTATGCGAATGGGCATCATCCATTTCTAATACCGCATCCGTAAAAACACCGGTTGCATTCACGATTGCCTTAGCCACCAGGGTATATGACTGTTGGGCGATTTCATCTAACAACACCAGTCCGGTAAGTTTTCCATTGGTATGAACTAAAGAAGTTACCCGACAATAATTTAACAAAACCGCTTCTTTGCTGGCAGCCGTTACGGCTAAGTCTACACATAAGCGGCTGTCATCAAATTGACCATCGTAATATAATATCCCTCCAGAGAGTTGCTGGGTTTGTAATGAGGGTAATTGTTCCAGGGTTTCGCGTTTGTTTAATACACGGGTTTTTCCCAGGGAGAGACTTCCAGATAGGAGGTCGTACATTCTGAGACCGATGGCATAATAATATTTTTGCCACCAGCGATATGCAGGAACAATAAAGGGTTGCACAAAAGTGAGGTGAGGGGCATTTTTTAGTAAGCGACCTCTTTCCCGAAGCGCTTCCATTACTAGTTTAATATTTCCTTGCGCCAGATAACGAACTCCACCGTGCACCAGTTTGGTAGAACGGCTGGAAGTTCCTTTTCCAAAGTCGGCTTGTTCTATCAACAAAGTTTTATAACCACGGGAAGCGGCATCCAGGGCCGTACCTAATCCGGTGGCGCCTCCGCCAATAATTATCATATCCCATTCTGCCGTTTGCCTCAATTGTTGAAGCATGTAATCCCTGTTCATTCAATCTTTCTTATTGCGATGAGGCTTATTGTTCTTTACTCCAGTGTATGGTGGCTGATATCGCCCGGTTCCAACCTTTGGTATAATGGTTACGCTGATCATCCGATAGCACCGGATGGAAAGTTTTTTCCATTTGCCATTGCATCGAAATCTCTTCAATACTTTTCCAATATCCTACTGCCAATCCTGCAAGATACGCGGCACCCAAAGCGGTGGTTTCTGTTATGGCGGGCCTTACCACTTTAGTATTCAGCATATCGCTCTGAAATTGCATCAACAAATTATTGGCGGTGGCCCCTCCATCTACTCGCAATTCTCGAATGGCAATGCCGGCATCGGCTTCCATGGCTTTTAACACATCCATGGTTTGATAGGCAATGCTCTCTAATGCGGCGCGGGCAATATGGGCATCGGTTGTGCCACGGGTAACGCCAAAAACAGTTCCGCGGGCGTGCTGATCCCAGTGAGGTGCTCCCAAACCGGCAAAAGCAGGTACCAGATATACCCCATCATTGTTGTTTACCTGGGTAGCCAATGCCTCAACTTCGGATGAACTGCGAATAATTTTCAATCCATCCCGCAACCACTGCACAACTGCCCCGGCAATAAATACACTTCCCTCCAGCGCATACTGGGTTTCTCCATTTATTTGCCAGGCAATGGTGGTTAATAAATTATTGGTAGAAGGTACAGGCTGTGTACCCGTATTCATCAGCATAAAACATCCGGTACCATAGGTGTTTTTTACCATGCCAGAACGGGTGCACATTTGTCCAAACAAAGCCGCCTGCTGATCCCCTGCAATTCCAGCAATGGGTATGGAATGAGACGTTAATATCTGTTGGGTGAATCCATATACTTCACTGCTGCTTTTCACTTCCGGTAATATGGAAGCGGGAATATTCATCAACTGCAACAATTCTTCGTCCCAAGCAAGCGTATGAATATTATACAACATGGTTCTGCTGGCATTGGAAACATCGGTAGCGTGCACTTTTCCGTTGGTAAGTTTCCAAATCAGCCAGCTATCAATCGTTCCAAAACAAACTTCCCCTTTGGCTGCTTTTTCTCTGGCACCGGGCACATGATCGAGCATCCATTTTAATTTTGTTGCAGAAAAATAGGCATCGATAATCAATCCGGTTTTTTGCTGAATCTTTTTTGCCCATCCCTCCTGCTTAAGCTGATCGCAGTAGGCAGCTGTTCGCCTGTCTTGCCAAACAATGGCATTGTGCAGGGGTTGCCCGGTAGTGCGATCCCACAGTACGGTTGTTTCCCGTTGATTGGTGATGCCAATTGCAGCAATATCTTTAATGGCAAGTTCGGCCATAATCACGGCTTCTGCCGCCACGCCCAATTGGGTACTCCATATTTCATTGGCGTCATGCTCTACCCATCCCGGCTGGGGAAAAATTTGGGTAAACTCTTTTTGGGCAATGGATTTAATATTTCCCAAATGGTCGAAAACAATGGCACGGCTGCTGGTGGTTCCCTGATCTAGGGCCAAAATAAATTGACTCATCCTGATTACTTTGGCTCAAGATACAGATTTTTATCGGGCAAAAATTCAGGATTCCTTGCCGGCTAATAAACTTAACCTTGAAAGCAAGAAGGCAACAAAGAGGTTGGCTAACTACCCAAATTATCGGCGACTTTTCAACCAAATTTCGGGGTCGATGTTTGTGCCTTTTTCATTCATGATCATGAATATCAGGGATCCTTCTCCATCGATGGAAACACCGGAACGACCCAGTGTAGTACCGGCTTTTACCTCCTGATTTTTAGATACGGAAACAGAAGAGAGGTTGGTATATCCGGTAAAATATTTTCCATGCTGGATGATAATCATCTGTTCACCCTCAACCTCACTGATATAGGAGATTTTACCATCTGCTACACATTTTATGGGTGAGCCGGCTGGCAGAGAGATTTCGATGCCGTCGGTTTTCCGTTTTAATTTAGTACCCGGAATAGTTTCTATACCAAAATGTGCCGTAACTACTCCGGAAGCTGCAGGCCAAGGGAGGGAGCCGCGGTTATTCTCGAAATTAATCGACATCTCTCTTCCTTCCGGGGTAGATTCTAAGGGGGTATAGGTCCGCTCCCGATAAGGGGTGGTTAAACCGGAAACGCCTTCATTACTTTCACTCCTTTTGGGAGCGGATGTACCTGCAGCCTTGTTTTTATCTTCCTGGGCTTTTATTCGGGCGGCCTCCCGCTTTTTAGCCTCTTCAATCTCACGACGTATAATGGCCTGAAAAGCTTGTTGCACCCGCTGCCGTTGCTTTTCTTTGTCGCGAATTTGGGTGGTTATTTCTTTTTCCTTCCCTTTTAATTGCTCCACTACCTTATCCTGCTCCTTTTTATCGCTTTGCAACACTTTCAATTGTTCGTTCTGAACTACCAGGGTTCCCATCCTTTCTTTTTTGGTAGTGCCGAGCAATTGAATTTTTTCTTGCAGCAATGTTTCCGACTTAGCAATGGCAGCCGCCTGCGTTTCCCGGTTCTTCCGGTAACTACGCAAATACGTGACCCGCTTTACGGCATCGTTAAAACTTACAGCTGAGAATAAAAAATTCAAGTATTCGTAACTGCTGCGATGTTTGTAGGCAAATACAATACTCATAGCATATTTCTGCTTGAGGGTATCTAACTCTCTTCGTAAGCGATAGATATCTCTTTCTTTCAGATAAATCGTTTCATCTAACTGACGGACTTGCTTATTGATGCTGTTTACCAGCTCTTCCCTTCGATTGATTTTGCTTTTGATAATAGCCAGTTGTTTCAGCGATAATTTTTTATTATTCTGTGTTTCACTGTACAATCGATTCAGCTCAACTAACTCTTTTTGCAATTCCTGTTCCCGCTTTTGCAAATCCTCCCTGGAATTTTGTGCCAATACACCCAGCTGCATGCAACAGGCAATTAGGAGAAATAAAAATGATTTTTGCAAAAAAGACATGTTTTCAGAAATGGTAAGAAACACTAAGATGCGATGAATTTACTTACGTTTGAGGTTTTTCGGTATCTCAAACGAATATTTTAACGGTTCATTTAAACTATACTCTTTGAAGTCTAAATAGATATCCAGCTTAGATTTTTCTGAAACCGTTATTTTTCTATAGGTAGCAAATTGATATCCGCCCAATGGTTCGTAAGTATTTTGACTAATATCGCAGGTTCTATTTCTTTGCACGTTGATATCATCTAATTTGCTGTGCAGTATATGAAAATCGCTATTATTCAGGGTTAGCAGATGTTTAAAAACATCACCGGCCATTTGCACCAGCAACTCATTGGCGCTGGCCTTGTAAGAGAGCACATTGCTATCGATATAGATAGGATTTCCCATGATAATGTCCTGCAGGGTGAAAAAATCAAAGGGAACCTGACTGATTTCCTGTAGGTAGCTGATGGAACGATGTTGAACACTTTTATCACCTACCAGCTGAACCAATATCAAACTATCCCGGGTGATTTTTGCTTCCAAGCCTAAGGAAGAAATACCCAAAAAGCTTCCTTTTACTTTAATCAGTATCACACTGTCTTTGCGTATACTAACATAAAAGGTATAATTATCACTTTTTTCGGCACTTTCGTAGTCAACCTTTATTTTGGCATTGAATGTTTGGTAATCAATTTTATTTTTTACCACTTTTTGCAGGATATCCCTTACAATGGCACCTGAATCTACCTTTATCTCTTTAACCACTATTGTTTGAGCAGTATCTTTTTTTGAGATGGCTTCCTGAATACCAGCAGTTTTTTTAACCGTTTTACAGGCAAACAAAATAAGTGAGCAGGCTAAAAAAACGGTAATTCGTTTCATGGGTAGTTATTGTTTTCCGGTGTGGCCAAATCCGCCACTACCTCGGTCGGTTTCATTCAGTTGATCTACAGGCTTCCATTCGATTAGTTCGATGGCCTGCAACACCAACTGTGCGATTCGGTCGCCGGGTTGAATAATTTGAGGTTCCTGAGAAAGGTTGATCAGAATAACTTTTATTTCGCCGCGGTAGTCGGCATCAATGGTACCCGGGGTATTTAAACAGGTAAGGCCTTGCTTTACAGCCAAACCACTACGCGGACGAACCTGAATTTCGTATCCCAGCGGTATTTCTACGAAAAGGCCGGTGGGAACCAGGGTTCTTTCCAAGGATTGCAGGGTAATCGGCTGATCAATATTTGCCCGAACATCCAACCCAGAGGAGCCTACAGTTGCATAGGCCGGAAGTGGAAAGGCTGACCGGTTAATTACCGGAATGGTAATAGAAGGCTTTAACATGCGTGCAAATTTAATAAAGTAATAAGAACCAGAAAGAAATATCTCTCCACCCCCCAGCTGCCTAACACCCTCAATATGGGCTTTTATTCGTTATTTTTGAGGCTTGTAAGTAATAAATGCTTGATGAAACTACCTTTTACATCAGTTTTTCGGCTTTTTCCGGTTCTGATTGGTCTACTTTATCTGGGCTGTACCAAAAATCTAACGGTTGCCAATACTGTGTACGACAATGATTTTTCCAGCTCAGAACTGGGAGCTTTGCGGGTTTCGGGGTGGAATAATGGTAGTTTTGGATCCTTGCCCACACCCAGGCTGGCAAATTATAATGGAAACCCAGTTTTAGGGCTCCTCAACAACAATATTGCCCGTTTAGAACTCAACAATCTACCGAAACATGATATTTTAAGGGTAGAAGTAGATTTATATTTACATAATAACTGGAGAAATGATTTATGGAAAATGGAATGCGATGGAGAAACCCGCATATTAACCGGTTTTTCCAATGATCCCAACGTTCAACAATCATATCCCAACTGGTTAGGAAATGGTTCTGCCCTCAGTGTTGCGGGCACCAATGCACAGCAGAAAGGACTTCCAGGTATTTGTGGCAATGCAGCTTCAGAAAAAGGAACCAGCTATTACAAAATCGTACAAACATTTTCACATAAGCAAAGTGATTTTACCCTTCAACTGAGTGATGCAGGCGGAAATGTAAATGATACTTGCAACCGAAGCTGGTCGATTAATCGATTAACCATTTCCGTTTACCACAACTGATGCACCCAGCTTTCATCTAAAATTGGGTACATTCCAACGAAATATTCGGCAGGTGATGACCAAAAACTTTTTTTATACCGTATTGCTTTCGCTGGTAAACCTGCTATTTCCCTTATTGAGCTTTCCGTATGCTTCGCATGTATTGGGGCCCGAAGGAATTGGATCGGTACAGATGGCCATTTCCTTTGCACAATATTTTGCCTTATTTGCTGCGCTGGGTATCCCGATTTATGGCATAACAGAAATTGCCCGGCATAAAAACAACCCCGAAAATTTATCCAAGGCCTTTAGTGAGCTTACCATCATTTTTTTTGTGGCCAGCTGGATTTTGTTTCTGGTGTATCTGATTATTATTTATACGGTTCCTTTTTTCCAATCGCATCTTCGATTATATGTTTTATCCGGCGCACTGGTAGTTTGCAGCTTTACCTATACCGATTGGTTTTTCTCCGGATTAGAAGCGTTTAAAAATATTACCCTACGATCGGTATTGATAAAAATATTGGCTTTAGCATTACTCTATCTATGCGTAAAATCAAAAATGGACTATGAGCCTTACCTGTTAATTGTAGTCTTTTCCATTTTGGGTAATCAGTTGCTAAGCTTTGGAATGAGTTTACGAATCACCCGATTGCAGTTTCAACAACTACAATTTAAAAAACATGTAAAACCCCTTTTCTTTTTATTCAGTACCACCCTGGCTGCCAGTATTTATACAATGCTGGATACTGTATTACTGGGCTTCTTGGCAGATGACCATTCGGTGGGTTTATATACCGCCTCCATCAAATTGGTAAAATTAACCATCCCTATAGTAACCGCCATGGGCGTTATTTTAATACCCTCGATTACGAGGTTTTTTCAGGAGCAGGCTACACAAAAAATACAGGATTTAATTACCACTTCTTTTCAGTTTCTGATTTTCTTTGCCATTCCCGTTTCAGCTGCACTGTCTTTACTAGCACCCGAATGTATCTTGGTTTTTTCGGGAAAGGAGTTTACGGATGCCATACCTGTAATGCGCATATTAGCTATGTTGCCCATTCTAATAGGATTTGGACATTTTTATTGTTTCCAAATTTTGCTGCCCGCCGGAAAAACCCATTATATCTTTTATGCGGTATTGGCTGGCGTTGTTACCTGTTTATTACTGAATTTATTACTGGTTCCTCACTGGAAATCGGTAGGGGCTGCAGTGGCTAATGTAGCTACGGAATCTGTGGTAACAGCCGGTTATATTTATTATATGCGTCGCTTTTTTATCCCCCGCTTACAATGGCAGTATGGATGGCATGCACTGGTAGGTTGCCTGATTTTTATTCCCATCATTTACTGGATACGTGCTTATCATTTTTTACCACTAATCACTTTATTACTCTCAGCCATCTTTTGTTCAATAGCTTTTTTTGCCATTCAATGGTGGATATTTCGCCACCACTTTTTACTTAATTTTATGCAGCCGCTAAAAGACTGGTTGTTGCGTAAAAAAAATATACTGCCAGATGAATATTAATTCAGCTAGCATACAAAACCCCACCCGGATAGCTGTTGTGATGGCTACCTGCAATGGGGCTGCATTTATTGAACAACAACTGCATTCGTTATTGCAACAAACCCTGCAACCCGATTTGATAATTATCCGGGATGACGCTTCAGAGGATGCTACTTTTGAAATACTTACCCGCTTTGCCAATCAAGCCGGATTCAACATTTCGCAAAACCCACAACGGCTGGGTGTAAATGAAAATTTTGCCAAAGCAGTAGCCGATGTTCCGGATGGATACTTGATTGCTTTTTGTGACCAGGATGATTACTGGCTGCCAGAGAAGTTAGAGAAATCCGTTCAACTACTAACTAGCCTTACCACCGATCCAACACAACCCGCTATGGTGTATTCCGACCTGATGCTGATGAATGAAGCGGGTGAATTAATCCATACTTCCGTTCACCAACAAAGAGGCCAACATCGATATGAACATGTGTGGGATACCTTTTTATATGGCAATATGGTATCCGGCTGCACCATAGTAATGAACCCTGCGATGAAGTGCATGATGGCTGCGCTTCCCCCTCAGGGTGGTTTTATATATGATGCCTGGCTGGCGATGGCGGCTTTTGGATTTGGTAAAATAGCCCAATTACCCCAGCCACTTATTCACTACCGCCAACATACCCAAAATGTAACTTTTGCAGATCATCGGGCCCAAAATCGAATGGAAAGATGGATCAATCATTGGCAAAATAGTTGGAAAGCCAACACGTATTTACAGGAAGAAATCAAGTTGGCAAAAGCATTCTATTCGATGTATGCCAATCGGCTCTCCGTTGATAAAAGGAAAAGCATAGAGAATTTAATTGCCCTCAACAACTGCCATTACCTCAAAAAGAAAGTACGTTTCGAAATGAGTTTCCGATCCCATTGGATCAACCGATTTACCAGCTAGCCCATGTAAACAAGCATTTCCATTGGCGGGTTATTCTTTATCTTGCAGAACCGATGAAAAAGACTGCCATCATTCTTGTAAACTGGAACAGCTATGCACTAACGGCACAGTGCATTCGTTCGTTGCAACAGATGAGATATCCCGAATGGGCAACGGTTATATTAGTAGACAATCATTCGGCAGATGGCTCTGGGGAAGCCTTGAAATATGAATTTCCACATATTATCTATATTCAGGCAAATGATAATCTGGGATTTACTGGGGGGAATAATGTAGGTATCTCATATGCGATACAAGAAAAATTTGATTACACCCTGCTGCTGAATAA
>JAPLEI010000154.1 GCA_026391195.1 Bacteroidota bacterium
CATAGCCGATTATTTTAGCAAAGCATGATATGCAGGAAGTATAGGTCTAGTGTTGAGTGCGTGCTGAATAACTTGGGTAACAGCCACCCGCTCTTCTCCCTGTAAAATTAAACGCGGGGCTCTAACCCATTCAGTTCCCACACCTGCCAATTGCTCAGCCAGCTTAATATATTGAACCAACTTAGGATGAATATCTAATTCTAGCAAAGGCATAAACCAGCGATACAACTCAACGGCCTCCTGAATTTTACCCGCTTTAACCAGTGCATATAAAGCAACGGTTTCACGAGGGAATGCACATACCAATCCAGCCACCCAACCTGCGGCACCGGTAACCAATTCTTCCAGTGCCAAGGGATCAACCCCACATAATATTTTATATCGATCGCCAAATCGATTGATCAACCGAGTTACATTGGTTACATCCCGGGTACTTTCTTTAATGGCGCCTATATTGTTACAGACTGCCATTTGCTCGAACATATCCAGGGTAACATTGATTTTATAATCTACCGGATTATTATAAATCATTATCGGCAGTTCAGTGGAGCGAGCTATGGTAGTAAAATAAGCAACCGTTTCGGCATCATCGGCTTTATAGCGCATAGGTGGTAATATCATCAATCCCTGTACGCCCCATTTTTCTGCTAGGCGAACTTGTTCGAGTGCTACGGAAGTGTTTCCTTCAGCAATATTAATAATCACGGGTAGTTTAGCAGCTAATTGTTGCAAAGCTGCTTTTACAAGTTGCTCTTTTTCAGCATTGGTTAACACACTGGCTTCACCCAGCGACCCACCCAGTATTATTCCGGAAACGCCGGCTTCTACTTGCAGCGCGAGATTTTCTTCAAACAACTCGATATCCAGGGTATCGGATGGAGTAAACTTAGTGGTTAAAGCAGGCATTACACCTTTCCATTCAAATTGCATGTGTGTATGTTTACATTGAAATTACAAGAATTCGCATTAATCAACCAGTTCTCCTTCTAAGTCGTAATCAAATGCCCGCGTAATTTTAACCTGCACAAAATCGCCGATGGGTAATTTTTTCTTCGAATGAATGATAACTTCATTATCTACCTCCACACTATCAAACTCGGTTCTTCCGAGGTATCTACCGGCTTCTTTTTTATCTACCAACACGGTAAGGATTTGACCAACTTTTTCCTGATTTTTTTCAAAACTGATTTCCTGCTGCGCTTCCATGATTCTTTGGGCACGAGCTGATTTTACTTCAGCAGGAACATCATCCACCAATTCATGGGCGGTTGTATTTTCTTCATGACTATAATTAAAAATACCTACCCTGTCGAAGCGGTGCTTTTGTAAAAAAGCGATCAATTCATCCACATCATCTTCAGTTTCTCCGGGGAACCCAGCAATGAGTGTGGTTCTTAAACAAATGCCGGGAACTTTTTCACGAATTGTATCAATCAATTCAGACATTTCTTCCCGGGTAATATTTCTTTTCATCGCCTTCAGCATGGCATTGCTAGCATGTTGGAGCGGCATATCCAGGTAATTACAGATGTTTGTTCTTGCGGATATCACATCCAACACTTCTAGTGGAAATTTGCTGGGATAAGCATAGTGTAATCGAATCCAGGTAAGCCCTTTTACATCCGCCAAGCGATTTAATAAATCTGGCAGAGCCCGGTACTTATAAATATCCAACCCATAATAGGTAAGTTCCTGGGCAATTAACATGATTTCCTTTACCCCTTTCCGAACCAGATTTTCCGCTTCGGTAACAATTTCTTCCATCGTTTTACTCACATGGCCGCCCCGCATTAATGGAATGGCGCAGAATGAGCAGGTTCTGTTACAACCTTCACTAATTTTTAAATAGGCATAGTGCTGGGGGGTGCTCAACAATCGCTCTCCAATCAATTCCTTCTTATAATCTGCTTCGAGTTTTTTCAATAGTAGGGGCAATTCCATTGTACCAAACCAAGCATCCACTTCGGGCATTTCCTGTTCGAGGTCCGACCGATATCTTTCACTTAAACAACCGGTAACGTACACTTTTTCCAGCTTACCCCTTCGTTTCAGTTCAAGTTGATCTAAAATGGTGTTGATACTTTCTTCCTTTGCCTTATCAATAAAACCACAGGTGTTTACGATAGAGATGTTATGGTCTAGCTTTTTATTTTCATGCACCACATCTATCTGATTAGCCAAAAGCTGGCCACTTAACACCTCACTATCTACCAGGTTTTTACTGCAACCAAGGGTAATAATATTTACTTTATCTTTTGTAAGTGTTTTCGACTTCATGGAGCCACAAAGGTAAGGGGAATAGATGTTCAGGCAGAGGTTTGCCGAAGGATATCCTGAACGATTGCCCTGGCATGTTCCCGGGAGTTTTCAATAAACAAACGGTGGGTATTCATCCCCCCGCAAATCACGCCAGCCAGGTATAGTCCGGCAACATTGGTTTGGTAGGTATTCGGATTATAAACCGGTTGCCGAATCGCATCTGGTGAAAGTTGTATGCCACAATTTTCTAAAAATGTAAGATCCGGTTGATAGCCGGTCATCAGCAATACATGGTCATTAGGTAAGGTAAGTTTCCCATCCGGTGTTTGAATATCCACTTCCCCGGAACGAATAGCAAGTAGGCTCGATTGAAAATAGGCTTTGATGGAACCTTCTTCAATCCGATTCATTATATCGGGCCTAACCCAATATTTTACTCTTTCGCCAATAGTCTCCCCCCGAATAACCATGGTAACCCTGGCACCTTTTCTCCAGGTTTCCAAAGCGGCATCAACGGCTGAGTTATTAGCACCCACTACAACCACGTCGCGAAAAGCATACGCATGAGGATCTTGGTAATAGTGGGTCACTTTCGGCAAATCTTCTCCCTGAATACCTAACATAAATGGGATCCCATAAAATCCGGTTGCTATAATTACTTTTCGGCATTGATAGGTTTGTTGGGGCGTAGCTACTGCAAATCCTTTATTACTGGGTTGGATGGAAGAAACGGCTTCGTATAAATGTAAGGGTGATTTTAATAAACCCGCTACTCTTCGATAGTATTCCAATGCCTCGTTGCGACTCGGTTTGGGCTGATTACTAACAAAGGGAATACCTCCTATCTCTAATCTTTCCGAAGTAGAAAAGAAGGTCATATTAACCGGATAGTGGTACAAAGAATTTACCAGCGCTCCCTTTTCTAATAGCAAACAATGCAATCCATTTTGCTCAGCTTCTAAAGCACAGGCCAATCCGATAGGTCCGGCACCTACTATGATGATATCGTATTGAGATGAATTCACTAGAAATAAAGTTATTTATGTATTTCGCTGGAAAAATGAAATGTAATGTCGGGGTTATTGGCAATTTCGGTATTCAGAAACCATTCGCTTTGTGCGAGGTAAACTGGGTTCCCGTCTTTATCTTCCGCAGAGTTTTGCTGTTTAAATCGAAGGAACTCCTGCAATTTTAGAGGTTGATTACTGGTTAGCCAGCAAGCTTTGAAAAAAGGCAGGGACCGGAATTCGCAGGCGGCACCATATTCTTGTAAAAGCCGGTACTGAATTACTTCAAATTGTAATTCTCCCACACAACCGATGATTTTTTTGTTGCCTCCAAATTGGGTAAACAACTGGGCTACTCCCTCGTCGGTTAACTGACTGATTCCTTTTTCGAGTTGCTTGGTTTTTAGGGGATCTTTATTAACCAACTCCTTAAATATTTCGGGAGAAAAAGTAGGGATCCCTACAAAAAAAAAGTTCTCACCTTCAGTAAGGGTATCGCCTATTTTAAAATTTCCAGTATCGAACAAACCTACCACATCACCGGCATAGGCATCTTCAATCACATCTTTACTTCGTGCCATAAAGCTATAAGGATTGCTGAAGCGCAGGTCTTTATCTAGCCGAACATGGTGATAGTAATGGTTTCTTTCAAATCTACCCGTGCATACCCGCATAAAAGCAATCCGGTCGCGGTGCTTGGGGTCGAGGTTGGCATGAATTTTAAAAATAAATCCACTGAACTTTTCCTCCCCCACTTCTACTGTTCGGGTGGAGGTTTCGCGACTTCTGGGTACTGGAGCAATTTGAATAAAGGTGTCGAGCATTTCTTTCACCCCGAAGTTATTTACGGCACTTCCGAAGAAAACCGGGGCAATTTTCCCGTTGAGATAATCCGAAATAGTTAATTTTCCATAAACCCCTTCCAGTAATTCAACATCTTCCCGCAATAGATTAGCATCTCTTTCTCCAATTTTATCATCCAACAACGAATTATTCAAATCATGGATGGCTATAACATCATCCTCATCTGCCCGGGTGCTGGCAGTAAATAAGCGTAAACTTTTATTGTCGAGGTTATATACACCCTTAAACTCCTTTCCACTATTAATAGGCCAGGTCATGGGATGCAAAGAAATTTTGAGCTCATTTTCAATTTCCTCTAATAAATCGAAGCGGTTTTTACCATCACGGTCCATTTTGTTTACAAATACAATAACCGGAGTATCCCGCATGCGGCAAACCTCCATCAAACGGCGGGTTTGTGCTTCTACCCCATTTACACTATCGATTACCAGTATTACACTATCCACAGCAGTAAGCGTTCGATAAGTATCTTCTGCAAAATCTTTGTGGCCCGGTGTATCGAGCAGATTAATGAGGGTATCTCTGTATTCGAAAGTCATTACCGAAGTTGCCACTGAAATTCCCCTTTGCCGTTCAATTTCCATGAAGTCGCTGGTGGCATGTTTCTTTATTTTATTGCTCTTTACGGCACCGGCTACTTGAATGGCGCCTCCGAATAGAAGCAATTTTTCGGTAAGGGTAGTTTTACCCGCATCCGGGTGGGATATAATTGCGAAGGTTTTTCTTCGATTAATTTCTTTTGCGTACTTCATAACGGCGGCAAAGGTAAGTTAGATAGGCGAATGTTGGTAGAACAGACATTTTACTGGAGTGACATAAAAAAGCCGTCATTCGCAAAAATGACGGCTTAGAAATATTTTCAGAAATCTTAGATGTCGATTGCTTCCCCATAGGCGGCGGCAGTAGCTTCTTTAAAGCCTTCGCTCATGGTTGGATGGGGATGAACGGCATTCAAAATTTCAGTAGCGGTTGTTTCCAGTTTACGGGCTACTACGGCTTCTGCTATCATTTCAGTAACATTCATTCCAATCATATGGCAGCCTAATAATTCGCCGTATTTGGCATCATAAATAACTTTTACAAACCCTTCCACTGCACCAGCAGCACTGGCTTTACCGCTGGCCATAAAGGGGAATTTACCCACCTTAATTTCATAACCGGCATCTTTGGCAGCTTTTTCTGTATAACCCACGCTGGCGATTTCTGGCGTGCAATAGGTACAACCGGGAATATTGTTATAATCTAAGGGCTGAGGAAGGTGGTGAGATTTTTTCTCGAGGTAGGCAATATGCTCAGCAGCATTGATTCCCTCTTTAGCAGCAACGTGTGCAAGAGCTTGCCCAGGAGAGCAGTCACCAATCGCATATACGCCGGCCAGTTTGGTTTGCTGATAAGCATCTACTATAATTCTACCGCGATCGGTAGCAATACCATTTTCTTCTAATCCAATGTTTTCTAAATTGGCAACCACACCTACTGCACTCAGAACGATGTCTGCTTCGAGGGTAACGAATGTGCCATCGGCTTTTTTAACGGTGGCTTTCACGCCATTTCCGGAGGTATCAACCGACTCAACGGAGGCTTGCGTCATAACCTCAATCCCCTGTTTTTTGTATTGCTTTTCCAATTCTTTAGAAACATCTTCATCTTCTACGGGAACAATTCTAGGCAGAAACTCAACCACAGTAACTTTGGTACCCATGGAATTATAAAAATGGGCAAACTCAATGCCTATTGCACCGCTGCCTACAATAATCATGCTAGCCGGTTGAGCAGCCAAGGTCATTGCTTCTCGGTATCCAATCACTTTAACACCATCCTGGGGCAGGTTGGGTAATGCTTTAGATCTGCCGCCGGTAGCGATGATGATATATTTACCTTCAACTATTTGTTTTGAGCCATCAGCTGCGGTAACTTCCAGTTGACCTTTTGCTTTAATTTTTCCATAGCCCATCACTACATCAATTTTGTTCTTCTTCATCAGAAACTGCACACCTTTACTCATTTTGTCGGCAACACCGCGGCTGCGTTTGATTACAGCTCCAAAATCGTGAGCAACACCCGTAGCCTGAATTCCATAGTTACTGGCATGTTTCAGGTAATCGTACACCTGAGCACTTTTTAATAATGCTTTGGTGGGAATACAGCCCCAGTTTAAACAAAC
>JAPLEI010000061.1:0-634 GCA_026391195.1 Bacteroidota bacterium
ATATTTTTTTACTGGATCGTATGCAACCGGAAATACCATTCATCATAAAATCGCGCATCGCCGTGTTGCCTGTGGATTAGAAATGGGCGGGAAGGATCCTTTGTATGTAACGAATGAGGTTACGGATATTGTATCAATAGCAAAAGCTACTGCGGATGGGGCTTTTTATAATAATGGACAAAGCTGTTGTGCGGTGGAGCGGATTTATGTGCATGCCGATGTGTACGACCAATATGTGCAGGCTTTTGTGGAGGAAGTAAAGCAATACACAACAGGTAATCCCAAAGAGGCGGGTGTTTATATTGGTCCGCTTACCCGCGCCGGACAAGCTGCTTTTTTAGAAGATCAGGTGCAGGATGCTGTTTCTAAAGGGGCTGTGTTGCATTGTGGTGGGGTAAGGGTTGCTAATAATCCCGGCAATTATTTTCAGCCGGCGGTTTTAACTGAAGTAAATCATCAGATGCGATTAATGCAGGAAGAATCTTTTGGACCGGTAATTGGCATTATGCGGGTGCATAGTGATGAGGAAGCTATTCGGTTGATGAATGACAGTGACTATGGCTTAACCGCATCTGTATATACGAATCGTGCTGATAGAGCCGAAAAAATTCAGCAGCAGTTGGATGCCGGAACA
>JAPLEI010000061.1:645-38298 GCA_026391195.1 Bacteroidota bacterium
CCGGAACAGTGTATTGGAATTGCTGCGACCGGGTGAGCCCTGCCCTGCCCTGGAGTGGCAGAAAGCATAGTGGGCTGGGCAGTACGCTGTCTCATGCCGGTTTACGGGCATTTTCTCAACCCAAAGCCTATCATTTAAGGGGGTAATCCAACGAATATCAAATATGTAAAATTTTGCTATACAAGGGTTACCTTTTTCATGTTTGGGTATAAAGTGTAAATAGTACACAATGATTCAAAAAACCTTGTATAAGACGAAAGACTACGCTAAAGTGAAATTTTTGGTTGATTTTGTTGCAGCTGAGCAGGTAGAAGTAGTGGGATTAAACGGAGATTGGGAGAAAGGCATTACGCTGAATAAAAAGAAAGATGGCAGTTTTGCGGCAGAAGTAAATCTGCCTAAAAATTCACGGCACGAATTTAAATATCGCCTGAATAATAGCGAGTGGGTAAATGAGCCACAGGGAGATGGAGAAGTGCTGAATGTATTTGGCACATCCAATAGTTTGATTGAGCTCTAATTGCGCTCTAATTGTACTAGGTATTTTTTACAACCAACGTTTTCTGCCGAAATACACTAGAAATCCTGCCATAATTACTACCATAGAAAGAACGGTATAATAAAATCCATTTGGATGGTGGGAGAAGGGAATGACGTCGAAATTCATTCCAAATATCCCGCCAATAACGGTAGCCGGTGTGAGCACACAGGTAACGATGGCCATTACTTTCATTACCTCGTTCATTTTAAGGTTAACCTGGCTGATATATAAATCCTGCAGGTTCATCATCAGATCGCGCAAGTTTTCTGCCAGTTCGTTTGCCTGAACAATATGGTCGTGTACATCCTTAAAATATTTGGTGGTTTTTTCTTCCAGCAAATCACTTTCCGAACGGATAAATCCATTGATCAGTTCTCTAACCGGACTCACATTGCCTTTCAGCACAAACAGTTCTTTACGCAGGTTGTTAATTTCTGCCAACGATCTTTTATCACTCCGCCGAATAATTCTTTCTTCTATTTGTTCGATGCGTGTACTAAGTTTTTCCATCACCACAAAATAGTGGTCTACAATCATATCCAACAGTGTATAGCATAGGTAGTCGGCTCCGCTGATTCTTAATTTGCTATTGGCCAGCTTCAATTTTTCCCGCATCGGTCCAAACACATCCTTGTCTGGTATTTCCTGAAAACTGATTACATACTCTTTTCCAAGTATAATGGTTATTTGTTCTGTTTCAACCGAGCCGGTTATTTCGTTGAAGTAAAGCATATTCAACAAACAAAACAGTACCGGATCCATTTCATCCATCTTGGGGCGTTGTCCGATACTCAGGATGTCTTCTGCAATCAGGTAGTGAATATGAAAGTGGTTACAAACTGCCTCAACATCAGCTTTTCGGATACCGTCTATATTTATCCAGGTTACATGTTGATTGTCGCGATAGTGGAAGCAGTCTTCTACTGTTAAAAATTTTTTTTCTTCCAGCGTTTGCGCAGTATAATCGAATACCTGAATATCTACCTTGTTGGCTTCGGTTCTTCCGGGTGCGCTGGTGGGATTAACATTAAATATTTCTCGGGTTCTTCGGGTATTGAAAAACGTGAGCGGTTGCAATAGTCGCAAAAAAGAAGGTTCCTTCATACACCGAATAATTATTGAAATACTTTAAACAGCAGCGATATCCAAATCCACTACTTTATATTTTATAATATTGTTCCCAACCTTTTCTAGGTGGAAGTCCAACCAGCATTTCGTTGGCAATTTTATTATTAGTGATGGTTTTTGTTTTAGGATCGAATAACAATTGTGCATTCAATTTTTGAGCAAGTACACCTAGGCAGAATACCTGACTGAGCGGCCCGGCAATATGGAATGGGGAACGAGTGGCTTCTTCTCCTTTGCATGCTTTTAAAAAGTTTGCATAGTGATTGGAGGGGCTTATTGGAACTTCGGGTAGTTTGGAAGCCATGTCTTTGGCTTTATCTTCCGGAATAATCGATAAGGTACTGCCATGTGATCCGCCTTTAAAAGTTAGGTCTTTACCATAAATAATTTTACCCGGGTTCAGTCTGCTAGGTGCAATCTTTCCATTGCTGGGGGGTGGAATATTGGGGTCGAGCGCCGAGTTGCCAAATCCTTCGGGCAATGGCGGATAATTGTTTACCCCATCGTACCAGGTAAGATCCAGTGCCGGCATATTCTTTCTTTCCGGAAAGCGGAAGAGAATGGTGGAGGTTTGAGGATAGAAAAATGAATTATGTCCTTCCCCCTTTTGCAAAGTAACTTCTGTAGGTAAGCCCAACTCTAAAAATTCATGTGCGGTATCTATCAGGTGTGCACCCCAATCACCCAGTGCTCCCATACCAAAGTCGTACCAGCATCTCCACTGACCATTCACAAAATCTTTTTGATAATCGTGTTGTTGGGTTACGCCTAACCAGGTATCCCAGTCCATTGTTGATGGAATCGGTTCAGCCGCCGGAAAGGAAGTAATGGCCGGATTCCATCCATGCCATCTTCTGGCGCTGTTCATATGAGCGGTTATGCGGGTAACATCTTTAATAATACCTGCTTCCTTCCATGCTTTGAATTGAAAATAATTTCCTTCGGAGTGTCCCTGGTTGCCCATTTGGGTTACACATTTGCTGTGTTTTTTCGCGGCTTTCATCATCAGCTCTACTTCCTGAAAAGTGCGGGCCATGGGTTTTTCAACGTACACGTGCTTACCCAATGCCAATGCCATCATCGTAATAGGAAAATGCGAATGATCGGGTACGCCAATCGCAACGGCATCAATTTCTTTACCCATTTTATCTAACATGGTTCTGAAATCTTGAAAGCGGGGTACATCCGGAAAATCTTTTAATACTTTTAAAGTTTGTGGGCCTCCCATATCTACATCACAAAATGCCACAAAATTGGCCAGTCCTGTTTTGCTAAAAGAGTATACATCCGACCCGCCCTGGTTTCCAATGCCAATACAGGCCAGATTTACCTTTTCCCCTGCACCTATTTTTCGGGTTCCTTTTGCAGCTTGTGCAGATGCATGGGTAAATACTGCCGGAAAAGCGGAGGCAGCCGTTAATAGTGCAGAATGCTTTAAAAAGTCTCTTCTAGAATCTTGCATTTTTTTCATGGGGTAACAGTTTGGGGGTTTGGCAATTTGTAGTCAATCATAATTCAATTTACTGAATTAAAGCATCCTGCAAACGGTTTGCGCTAAGTAATCGGTGATACCGGTAATTTTATGGTTATTTATCTGGCGAATATTCGTTGTAAGTCCGTTTCGGTTTTATAAAATGTTACCTTCGCCGCTGAATGCTATTCAACTATGCCGCTGTTAGCCCACGAAAAATTTTCCGTACCTGCTTGGATGATGAATGGCCATTGGGAAACCGTATGGCCGAGTTTGTTTCGTAAAATTCCTTTTCGCTACAGTACGCGGGAAAGGCTCGAGTTGCCGGATGGAGATTTTGTGGATGTGGACTGGAAATTTGCCTCCATGGATACCGATCGGCTGGTAATTATTACCCATGGATTAGAGGGGGATTCTCATCGGCACTATGTTACTGGCATGGCTAAAATATTCACAGCAGCAGGATATGATGCCCTGGGATGGAATTGCAGAAGTTGCAGCGGAGAGATGAACCGATTGTTGCGATTTTATCATCATGGGGATGCCGGAGATTTGCGCAGGGTAATTGAATATGCACTTGGAAAAAGGAAATATCAATCGGTAACCTTGATAGGGTTTAGCATGGGAGGCAGTTTAACTTTGCGTACGCTGGCTGAAGATCCCAATTGGGTTCCGGCTGCTATCGATAAGGCCGTAGCCTTTTCTGTTCCCTGCGACTTACACAGTGGCGTATTGCAATTGATGAAACCCGGCAATCAATTTTATACAAAAAGATTTTTGCGAAAGCTGGGCAAAAAAATCCGAATAAAAGAGCAAAAATTTCCGGGGATGATTAGTTCCCAAAACTACCACCAGATTCAGCATTTTATCGATTTTGATAATCGATATACGGCACCTTTGCATGGTTATCGCGATGCGTTTGATTTTTATCAACAGGCCAGCGTGAAATCTTTGTTACCCAATCTCCGCATTCCTTCGTTGCTGGTGCAGGCAGCCAATGATCCATTTCTGGCGCCGGAATGTTTTTGTGAAGAAGTGGCGAAAGATCATCCTTATCTGTATTTAGAAATCACCGAACGGGGCGGGCACTGCGGTTTTCAACAAAAAAATGCGCCTTATTCCTGGGCAGAGGAAAGGGCCTTACATTTTGTGTTAAACGATTTGCCTGCTTAGTCAGGAAACGCTGCCAGGGTTAGCTTTATTTCTCCATACGATATATCATCATCTGGTAACGCATCTTTGATGGCTTTCAAACGAAGCCGGCCTACCTGATTGGCTACTGATCTAATCTGTTGTTGCTTGCTTTCAGTAACCAGTTGATGAATGGGGATTAACTGCCTGCTTACAAAATCACAAAAATGTTGTTCAATGGTTGCTATGGATAAATGCCTTCTCTCAGCAATCTCCTGCAAACTCAATCCCTCCTTATACAATTCAAAACTAACTTGCCGGGTATCTGATTTGGGTGCAGCGGTATTGCCGGGAACAGGGTTTCTTTTTATCTTTCTTCCGGGCAGCTGATTGATTCGGGTGGCGAGTCGATTGCTGATGCAGTAATCTTGAATCGGGTGTAAAAAATGACTGCCATATTTCTCTGTTTTAAACGTACCAAATCCGGCGATTTTCGAAATATCGTCGCGGGTAATGGGTAGATAGGTGCAGAGATCTAATAAAGTACTATCGCTGAAAATCAGGTAGGGCGGTACATTTTCTTGTCTCGCCAAACGGTTACGAATCTGTTTCAGTTCTGCCAGCAAATCTTTTTCGTATTCAAGCGACTGATAAATAACCGGCTCATATACTGTCGTTTCTTGTAGGGGTGCGGGCAGATATACCGCTTCGCCCTGAAACAAAACGGCTTTACTCTTTTCATTCAACTGTAAAACAGGATAAGGATTACCGGCTGATTGCAAGTAGCCCCATTGAACCAGTTGCTGTATAATATACTGCCACTCTGGCTTAGCCATTTCCTTGCCAATACCATATACCGACAATTGCCGGTGGGCAGGTTTAATTTTTTCTTGCTGGCTGCCTCTCAGGATATCTATCACATAATGGGAGCCAAAGCTTTCTTGTAGCCTGTACACAGTACTTAACACTTTTTGCGCAGGAACTGTATATTCTTTCATCTCCCGTTGCTGCAAACAATTATCACAATTGCCACAGTATCCGGGGGCGGTTTCTCCAAAATATTGCAACAAAAATTTTCTTCTGCAGGCGGTTGTTTCGCAAAACTGAACCATCTGGTTAAGTTTTTTTATTAAGATGGCTGTTTGCTCGGGGTTGTTTTCAATTTGTGCAAAGTTTTTCAGTTTCATCACATCCCCGCCGCCATAAAACAGCAGTGCTTCTGCGGGTAAACCATCTCTTCCCGCTCTGCCAGTTTCCTGATAATATCCTTCTATGTTTTTGGGCAGGTCGGCATGTACTACAAAGCGTACATTGCTTTTATGAATACCCATTCCAAAAGCGATAGTAGCCACCATTACCTTGATTTCATCCCGCAGAAATTTATCCTGTCGTTCATCCCGAATATTTTTATCTAACCCCGCATGATAGGCGGCAGCCGGTATTCCTATGTCGCACAATTCAGCTGCCAATTGTTCGGTGCTGTTTCTGCTGAGGCAATAAATAATACCACTCTCTTCTTCTTGCTGCTGCAGAAAAGCAACCAGCTGGGTTTTAATAGCTGATTTCGGTTTAATCGTGTAGCGAATATTTGGCCGGTTGAAACTATTTTCAAATAGGGTATAGTCGGTTAAACCCAGTTGCAGAATAATATCTTTCCGGGTAATGGCATCTGCCGTAGCGGTAAGTGCAATTACAGGAGTGGTTGGAAATAGTTTTTTTAGTTGTTGCAGCGTGCGGTATTCCGGTCTAAAATCATGCCCCCAAGCGCTGATGCAATGCGCTTCATCAATCGCAAAAAGGGAAATGGGAATTTGCGATAATACCTTCATTAGATAGCCGTCTTCGCCCACCAGTCGCTCCGGACTAACATACAATAGTTTGATTTGTTGTTGCTGAACCTGTTGAAAAATCTGCGCCTGCTCTTGTGCCGATTGGGTGCTGTTTACAAATGCAGCAGCTACTCCGCTAAGTTGTAAGGCGTTTACCTGGTCTTTCATTAAAGCAATGAGTGGACTAACCACAATAGCAACACCCGGTAAACATAAGGCGGGAACCTGGTAGCATAAACTTTTACCTCCA
The DNA here is from genome assembly GCA_026391195.1 of Bacteroidota bacterium. GTDB lineage: Bacteria > Bacteroidota > Bacteroidia > Chitinophagales > Chitinophagaceae > Sediminibacterium. The sequence goes on from JAPLEI010000061.1 coordinate 6,996, forward strand.
CCTGTAGGCATCAGCACAACAGCATCCTTGCCTAGCAATAATTGCTCAATGATGGCTTGTTGATTATGTCGGAAAGCAGGGTAGCCAAAAACCGAGGAAAGCACCTGTTCAGGTTGGGCGATTAAATTCATGTTACTGATAGAGGGTTATTCAATTTATATGTTTTTCCGAATGAATGGGGATTGGAGATTGATTTAAACCATTCAATTCAATAAATTCTTCATATTCCTGCTGAAATTTTTTCTTTGTGTGATGTTGTTTTTGGTTTTTAATGTAGTGAAAAACCTTATCAACAATTGATTCGGAAACTGAAAAGGCTGCATATCCTGTTTGCCAGGAGAATTTTTCTGAAATGAGATTGGCTTGATTTATAAAATGAGAACTACTTCCTTTAATCTGTTTGATAACTTCTGCTATTGATTTTTGTCGGCTAAGCAAAAACAAACAATGTATATGATCTGGCATACCGTTGATGATTCTTACCGGGCATCCAAGCGCTCGTAATTCCTCAGAAATAAATTGATAAATAGTATTTTCAACGCTTTTATGAATCAGGGGTTGCCTTTCTTTGGTAGCCCAAATGGCATGAATCCATATTTTAATGAATGAATGTGGCATAATTTTAAAAAATCAATTTCCATCGCCCACGGTTTAAACCGTGGGCGAGGGGATTATTTATCCATTTCTCTTATGCAAGATAATGGCTAAAACAGGAATCCTGATAAAAGCAGGGACGAATTAATAACGCGAATAAATACTTAAAAATACTCAGCTACACTTTGGGAAGCTGATAACCATTGTAATATACTTTACTTAGGTATTCACGGTTGATTGCTTCTTCCTTGAAAGCTTGTTTGCCAGCATCCCAATGAACTTTTTGTCCACTTCTATAGGCAATATTGCCCATTTGGCTCAAGCAGGCAATATCAGAACCTGCCTGGATGGGGCATCGTAAATCCGACAGATTTCCCGAGCGGATAACCTCGGCAAAATTCACCCAATGTTTGTCTAGCCCAACATCCGAAGCAGCAATGAATTCTTTGGATACTTTTTGGGCATTTTTCTTTTCTTCAATTACTTCCCATCCTCTTCGGTTTAGTACGAGAGTTCCATTGGTGCCTATAAAAGCTATGCCATGATCTTTTCCGTAGTTGCCATTTCCTATACCAATGGCATGGTCCCAAACAATATTAAAATTTTCAAACTCATACAGCACCATCAAGGTATCGGGTGTTTCGTCTGCAGAATCGGGTTTGGCAAATTTTCCTCCCACCGAAACAATTGATTTAGGATTGGCCACTTTCATCCCCATCAGGGCATAATCCAATAAATGAACACCCCAGTCGGTCATCAGTCCGCCGGCATAATCCCAAAACCAGCGGAAAGTAAAATGGAATCGGTTAGGGTTAAACTCTCTTTTTGGGGCGGGTCCCAGCCAACGGGTATAATCTACACCAGGCGGCACAGGGCCATTGGGTTTTTTCTCTAACGGCTGTTTCCAATCTAGATAACACCAAACCTTAACGGTACGTATATTTCCCAGTTGTCCGCTATGTACAAAATTGATGGCATCGGTAAAATGTTGTTGACTGCGTTGCCATTGACCTGCCTGCACAACCTTGTTATATCGCATTTGCGCTTTTACCATGGCCCGGCATTCGGCAATGGAATTCCCTACTGGTTTTTCAACATACACATGTTTGCCGGCTTCACAGGCATGTATCATTTGTAAGGCATGCCAATGATCGGGTGTGCCAATAATTACGGCATCCACATCTTTCCGATCGAGTAATTCGCGGTAGTCGCCATGGTTCTTTACAATTTTTCCATCCTGATTATTTTTTTTCAGTTCGCCCATTCTTTTGTCTAATACGGTAGAATCAACATCACAAAGACCCACCAGATTTATTCCGGGTACTTTTAAGGCAGCGGTTACATTCGACCATCCCATTCCGTTGATGCCGATGGCGGCTATATTGATTTGGTCGCTGGGGGCAATGGATTTTTTCCAGTTTGCAAAGGCAGATGAGGAAAGGGCAGGGGAGAATAAAGTGGCTCCGGAAGCCAGGGCGGTTTGGCGAATGAAATTTCTTCTGCTAGGCATGAAAATGATTTAAGTGCATAAAATTAAGGCATTTATCAAAATGATGGCGAGAAAATACCTGCTCAATGCGTGCGTGCGGTTACGAATTTTTTTGGTTAATTTCTCTGAAAGTGATGGTATTGCCGGGTTTGCCGGTGATGGTACCTCGGCACTTATTGCTGCCGCATTTGCAGGCGAAGGGCTGCATATGTTCGTCTAAAAAACTGGCATAGTCGAGCGTGAGTTCTTCACCGGCAGCAATTGCTCTAAGGGCTATCACATTCAGTCCATCGTATCTGGTATTGGGCTCACAATGATGGTTCTGGGGAGCCCATTCGGCGGGGTTATCGTCCCATAAAATAAACAATTCGCTACTCAGGGGATAAGCATATCGGTTAAACGTGATTTGATCTTCCGGAGGCCAGTGTTGCATTACCTGCCGGCGGGTGATGATGCGTTGTGATTTGCCTTCTCCTTCAAATACGATTTCACCTGTATGGATGGGTAAGTTTGCATAGATGCCATATCCTGCCAGGGCATTCCCCCGCATAGTATATTTTTTCTGCTTTCTTCTGTGGCGGTTAATGCCTTCCTGAATAATCAGTTGTAAAAATCCTGCCTGACCAATTGCATCGTTTTGCAAAATATAATCCGCAGAGCCCTCATATCCATCCGTGTAAAAAACCGAGCAAGTGAAATTCACTTCTAAAAAATAAATATTTCCTTCGTTGTCAACCCGAAAATCCATACGCGCATACCCTACGCCTTGGAAGGACGTAAAAATTTTCGCAGCTGCTTGTTTTAGCGCGCTGCTGAGGATGGGATCGTCGCAAATAATATTGGCATTTGGGTGAAGCGCGGAGGTTTTGAGTGAATAGGTTTTAAAGGCATATCCTTCGGGAAAGCGATATTCTACCGGATGAAAACTATGTACCTGTTTTCCATCTGGGTCGGCTGCTACCAGCACGGTTAATTCCCGTCCCGGAATATAGGTTTCTACTAAAATTTCACGATAGCCTTCTGCTCTTAATTCGGCAACGCGCTTTTCTAGTTCACTAAGATTCTCTACCCGGGATTGATGATTGATGCCCAAACTATCTCCTGCCTTGGCGGGTTTTATAAATAAGGGATAACTCAGCTTGCTCACCTGTTTAGCAGGTTCATCGTTAGGCAGCAATAAAACATAATCCGGCGTAGCAACGCCCTCACAAAAAGCCACATATTTCATCAGGGTTTTGGGGGGATCATACAAAAGGGCACTGGGACCAGTATAGGGAAGATTGAGTAAGTCTAAACAATGGATTACATCAATGGAGGGAACAGTCCACTCAAGATAACCTTCGCAGAGGTTGATAAAAATATCATAGCCCTCATATTGCAGCGATTTTAGTTGCTGATAGGTACTGAGTTTATTAAGAAAAATATGGGTAACCTCATCATTTGGAAGCCAGCGAGCAAGGTCGCGCGGAGGATCATAGTCTTTATAATCAACCGAGCTGGTGCTATAATCAGGTTGTAAAACACAAATTTTCATAATTGAACTGCGGATGATTTTTGAATGGTATGGGTGGAAGCCGGATAGCCACTTCTAAGCAGGGCATCTAGTAATACTTCCCAAATGAGTTGCGTAAAGGAGGTTTGGTTTACTCGAAGGATGGCTCCAATAGAAGTATAGTTTTCATCTTCACTTAATCCGCATTGTGCATTTACTTCCAGCACATATAATTGTTCGGTGGCAGCATCCATGCGAATATCTGCCCGGGTATATCCCATGCCCCCAACTGCTTCATAGGCGAGCAGACTAATATCCTGAATGGCTTTTATTCGGTCGGATGGCGGCATGCCATACTGGTAAAAATCTTCCGATTGTGGCATGGGGGTTTCTTCTTCATAAATTTCCCAGAGCCGGTCGAAGGATAAAAATTTTTCCTGCTCACTTAGGGAGGTATGAAAAACCCGTTCAACCGGGATGTATACTTTAGCGGTAGGATGGGGAGAAGTAGATCCCGAGATCAGGGTGGTGTATTCGGGTCCTGCAATAAAGGCTTCGGCAATTATGCCATCGGCTGCCAGGTTCCAGCCCCTATAGCCGGCGAACATTTTTTTAATTTGTTCGGAAGCTTCCTCCAAGGTGGACACCACATTTTTTACTCCTACGCCCATGCTACCCCCCGATATGGCCGGCTTAAGAATAATGGGAGAACCCAGTTGGGTAAACAGGTCGCTGATATCTTGATTGGGATCTTGAATAATTCTCCAGGCAGGCGTGGCAACTCCGGCAGCATCAAATGCCTGTTTCATGGGAATTTTAGAAGTGGTAATCCGATAAAAATGCGCATCAGCACCGGTGTAGATGCAATGATGTGCTGCTAACCAGTTTAATACAGAGATGCCGGGTGTTCCATTTATTTCATCTCCGTCGCACAGGTTAAGGAATATGGGTTGATCATGGGATTTCGTCGCATTTTCCAGTATCTCCTGCAATATGCTGGCATAATTGTTAAGCGTTATCGGTTGCCATTGCCATGGCAGTTGCAGTTGATTAAAAACTTGGGTGTATTCGGCAATGCTTTGAGAGAAGTCGTAATAGTAGTCGATATGCTCATCCTTACTTTCTAGGTGCGGGGCCAACACCCATATTTTCCATTGTAGTTGTGCCGGGGGGGCGGGAAGTGAAAGCGGAGGGTGGCTCATGATTTTTTACTAAAAGGCAATTTGAGTTGTTCCAATATAAATTTGGAAAGCCGGTATTTTTTCAATTGCACCGGCGAGAGGTGGGCGGCACCTTTTATTACTTTCAGGCAATTCCGGGCACCACAGTGGCAGGTGAAGGGTTGTTGCATATCCCACTCGGTGGAGGGATAAAAAAATGTCAACTCATCCCCCGGCTGAATAGCTTTTAGCGCAATAAACTCCATGCGTGCGGTATCGAAAAATACATTGGGCGCGCAGCTATGATTTACATATTGTAAATAAAAGGGACTAAGCGTTATATGTGTATGAGGGGTTGTTTGAACGGTTAGGTAGGTAGGATGCGAAAGGGTGGTTGCGGCAGCAAAAGAACATATCACCTGATTAGGGGTAAATGAATGTGCAGCGTGTAATGAATGTTCGCCTGTTAAGGCATTTTGCCAAACCTCCGCCAGCGGAAATGCCTGCAGTTTTTTAAAAGATGTAGTGGCCGGAACGGAGCGCATAAATGGAGGAAAAAAGGTATTGTATAAAATTCCAATAATTATTCAATCACCGCTATAATTACTGGTAATTAATACTCCACATTTATCTTATAATTGTTCACATTAATACAGCATGAGTAATTGTGAAAATAACATCAGCTGCTACTTTTATAGGTAGCCGTTTTTTCTGAGGCTTACTTTTTTTAGTATAAACTACTTGAATCAAGTATAAATAACCAAAAAATCAGGTGTTTTAACGGTATAAATACGTTCCAGCATTCTTTAATTTAGCAGTAGCTGTAGTGCAAAAATACCTAATCAAAATACTTGCCATGAATATACAGAAAGCGCCTATTAGAATTGTAATAGCAGATGACCATGCTGTTTTTCGTGCCGGATTACGTGCTTATTTAAGTAAGTTTCCCGATTGTAAAGTGGTTGGAGAAGCCAATAATGGCGAAGATCTGGTAGAAATGGTTAGAAGCCTGGCTCCGGATGTGGTAGTTACCGATATTGATATGCCCCGGAAAACCGGTATTGAAGCGGCAGCTGATATTTGTAAATACAATCCATCCAGCCGAATTTTAATCTTATCGGTACATGCATCGCAACAACATATCATCAATATGGTAGATGCCGGCGCTTTGGGCTACATTTTAAAAAGTTCCGATGCCGAGGAAATAGTGGAAGCCATTCGCACGCTTCAGCAGCACAAGCCCTATTTCTGTAAGGTAGCTACAGAAAAACTAACCGAGATAATTTCCAAACAATTGCGCGTTGGGTCTAAAGAACCCATTCATTTATCGGGCAGGGAAAAAGAAATTATCCGGTTGATATGCGAAGAATATACCAGCAAAGCCATTGCCTATACCCTCAACCTGAGTAAACGAACCGTTGAAGGTCATCGTACCCGAATCATGGATAAAATTGGCGCAAAGAGTGTGGCCGGTATTATAACGTTTGCAATAGAAAATGGCATTTATTCCAGTGAATTAGCCCATTAATAGCCCCAGCTTTTTAGCGTTGCGATATTTATCTTACAAGATTCCAGCGGTGTTTTTTGCTGATACGATTCCTGCTCAATAATGATATGTCGGGTTCCATGTTCACTACAATAGGCTAGAATGTCTTTTACCGGAACTACCCCCACGCCCAGCAAGGTACTTTCAAAATTATGCCCCATTTCTCCTTTGCCGGCTGCGGCAATTTCATCTTTGATGTGCAGAGATATAAAACGTCCTGGAAATTTTTTAACGATGGAAAAAGCCTCTGCCCCAGTTCCATGCATGTTGCCGGTATCTAATTGCTGAATTACCAGTTCGGGGTCGGTATTTTCTAAAATGGCTTCATACAAAGTTCCCTTGCCCATTTTTTCGGTAAACTCAAAATCATGATTATGGTACCCGAATTTCATATTCCACTTCTGGCAAAGTTTGCCACACTCATTAAACACATTCATATACCGCTTCAGGTCATCCTCGGTTTTGCGCATCGAATTGTCGAGCCAGGGACTGATTACAAATTCCTGACCTACCGTTGCTGCATCTTCTATGGTGTACTTCCAGCTATCGCTGAAATCGTTCTTCTCACTATTCCAGTGTTCTTTGCCCATTACGGTATGGCCACTGCGCATTTCTAAACCCAAATCGGACAATAATTTTTTAAAGTCTTTGGCATTGTATCCATAAAACTGGCGTTTTACATAATTGGCATGCTCTACATACTTATAGCCCATGGAAGCCAGCGCTTTTAATGTTGCAACCGGATTAGCCATCATATCTGCCCGAACGGAGTAGAGTTGAATCCCTACCAGTTGTGAATTTGCGGTGCGGGCGAAAAGGGAATTACTTACTAATGAACTACCGGCAGTTAATAAGGCGGTTTGCTGGAGAAATTTTCTTCGGGAGATAGACATAGGGCATAGATTAAGCGTTAACAAAATAAGGTTAGCTAAAATAAGTAAAAATCCGGCAAGGCTTCGTGTATTGCTATTTCTTTTTCGCTACTATCTTCCATATATTGGGGAAGAGTGCCGGCGTTTGTAACTTATATTGCTGATAGGCGGTATGATTTCGGTATTTTTTTTCCAACATAGGAACTCCGGATACAGCCATTAACAACCAGGTAATGGTTAAAGGACCTATTAAACCCAGCCAACCCAGTGAAAGCGGAAACACGATAATGCCAATACCCCACCACATCAGTATCTCACCCAAATAATTCGGATGGCGCGAATACTTCCATAATCCCGTTTGCATAATTGCTCCGGGTTGCTTTGTTCTACTAAATGCTTGTAATTGCGCGTCCCCTGCTGCCTGACTATAAAATCCAACTATCCATATCACTACACCCAAAAAATAGGCTGCAGATCCCTCTTGCTGGTTGGCAATTGCTGCTACCTGAAGCGGCATGCTGATCAGCCACATAAAAAAACCTTGCAATAAAAATACCTGTAAAAAACTACGCAGGTAAAAATGCTTACCCCAGGCCTCTCTCCAGGCTCGGTATCTGAAATCTTCTGCCTTACCTCGATTTCTGATAAACAAATAAACCGATAAGCGAATGCCCCATACAAAAGTTAGTAGGTAAACTATCCAAGATTGCAATGCAGCGGGAAAGCAGACCACTAAGTATACACCAATTGCTATAAAGCCGCCTCCCCAGCCGATATCAGCCACATCATTCCGCTTAAAAATCAGGGAAACTATAAACAAGCATGTCTGGTAAACAAAAATTAACCCTGCGCACTGTAATAGTACCTGCCCCATCAGGCAAGAATTTTCTTGGTAATCCAATATCCTGCAGCAGCCACCAATCCGGTTAAAATGGTTCCCCAGATGATGTCGATATATACGATGGTGAGTGGCCAGTTTTTTAGGGTAGCCAGGTTGGTCAGGTCGTAGGTTGCATAGGTGAAAAATCCGAATAAAGCCCCCATGATAACTGCATGCGAAAAGCTGTTTTTCTCAACAGCCGGAAGGATAGAAAAGATAAATATGCCAACAATAAATAAGGCATAAAAAACAAAGGCGGCCGTCCAGTTTACCGTATCACTCAAAAATCCACCTAGGTATTTGCGATACAAGTTTTTGGCAATCAGCCCCAGCCAAGTTAAATCGATAGCAAAAAATACAACGGCCGTTAATAAATACGCCAAGATGAGTTTACCTACATTCATACCAGTAATTTACGCTTTTTTCTTCAATAGCAACTGGTGAAATTTTCGCAATTCATCTAACTCGGTGGCAGCAAATGGCTCGTGGTTATTGTTTTTTGCCTGTAAAAACAATACCCGTTTGTGTTGCGGATAACTCTGTAAAATCGCAGTAATCAGTTCAGTAGCTTCTTCATTTTTTTGAAAAACCGGGGTATTTTTTTCCGGGGTCGATTTGTATCGGGTAGGCATTTTAAGTATAATGGCTTCGATGGTACCTATCCAGGCTACCGGAAGCGTCTCCACGTTCCGCGCCTTGGCACAAAGGCCCTCCAGTTGTTTTTTACTTAAGCTGCCCCTTTCCTCATATTGATGCATCAGACTCATTACAAACAATGAATCCGTATCATGCTCATAAAGCGCTTGCAATACCTTGCCAATTACATCAATTTGTTTTTTATTTTTTTGCATCATGTTGGTATTGTTCTCCTGCATTTACCGCAAAGGAAAGTCGGTTTTGGGGTGGGGGGAGTGGACAGGTAGCATAGGGAGTAAAAGCACAGGGGGGATTGAAAGCCTGGTTGAAATCTATATATATTTCTTCTCCAGGCTTCTTTTGGCTTACATATAAAAATCGTCCGGTGGGATAAGTGGTTTTTCCGCTAGTGGCATCCGCAAATAAGATAAACCACTGGTTGCCTTCTTCCAGTACATCCAGCCGATATGTTTTTTGTTGATAAGTAAACGCCAGTTTTCCCGGCGAGTTTTCCCGGTTTACTTGTCCTAATACATTCAGTATCTCAATTTTTCTAGACTCCCTAGGTTCAAAATAGACTTTTAATTTCCAGTTTCGGTTAACGGGAAAACGCGGAATGGTGTGGAACGAATCCAGCGCGGGCGAATGTAAATCTCTCATTCGTATGCCAATTTTATCTCCCCGAGCAATCACCGTAAATCTTAGATCTTCTAGCGTAAGTTGCGGTATATTTATCAATTCCTGGCTATATACCAGCTGCCTGTTAACCGGCACACTATTTTCGGTTATGGTAATACCCGGTTCGGTTACCCAATACACTTCTTGATTTACCCACTCAAAGTAACCAGCCCGCGCAGGCATATTGGGATGGGTTAATATGAGTTCATTGCTGGTGCTGCTACCCAGATGGTTTATACCAGGTTGCAACCAGAAGAGTCCTACTAGATTTATCCAACCATCTGGGGCTTTTAAATCTTGTATTCTTTGCTGATGCCAGCGGTTAATTGAATCGGAATAGTTACCGGATTGTGCAGTAGCATTTGAATAAAAAAAGAGTAAAGAAACAAACAATATCCAGCAATATTTTTTCATACGTATAAGGTGGGAAGATTCAGCGATTAATTGAATAAAGCTTTTCTCACTTATGAAACGATAGTAAAACAAGCGGTAAAGTGGGTGTGGAGAAACTACCACCCTCGCTCTCGCGCTGTTACGCTCAAACACTGAGCCAACTATCGGATTCGAACCGACGACCCTTTCATTACGAATGAAATGCTCTACCAGCTGAGCTAAGTTGGCTTTTGAAAGGATACCTAGTATTCTTTGCAGCGGTAAATTTACAAAAAAAATATGCTCGGCAACAATATTACCTGCATCATCGCAGGGTTCCGGTTGCCCACTGCAATTGATAGGCTGCAGTTAGAAACTTCGCGCGGAGTTCGGTTTGTTTTTGTAGAGATTCAAGCCACTTCATTTCGCGGCTATTTATCAGAAACAAACTGCTTTCTCCCTGATTGAATCTCAGTTCTTCATTTTTAAGCAGTTGGCGATAATTATTTTGCACCTGATCGGTTAACTGCAACTGATCTTGCAGTCGGCTATATTCGGTATAGTAGTAACGGATTTTATTTTCCGTTTGCCAACGTTTGGCAGAAAGTTCCAGCGAAGATTCTTTTAGCTTTATTTGCGCTCTTTTATACTCTCCTCTTCCCTGCCGTAAAAAGAGTGGCATGTTAAAACTCACTCCCCATTTGTTATTATTGGGAATAAAATTATTATCCCATCCTTTAAAAACAGCATAGTCTGCATTCAGAATATTGGCTTTTACACTGAGATAGGGTAGCATCGACTGGAACTTGAGTTTTTTATCAATTTCCATACTATTTACTTTCAAGGCCGCTGAACGCAGTTGTGGATTCGAATTCATGGAAGTGGCCAACAGTTCTTCCAGTGGGCTGGAAGTGGGTTTGCTTCTGAATTCATTTGCATCGGGCCGAACATTTTCGGGAAGTCGAAAAGGTTGTTCATTGGCTTCCCATAAAAAAAACGATAGTTCGATGCCCGCATTCGTCAACTTCATTCCCGCTTCGGATTGCAGCAGCAAAATCTGTTGCAGTTGGGCATTGGCTTCTAGCGTATCCATTGCGGCGCGGTCGCCATTTTGCCAGCTGATTTTTACTAATCGGAGTCGGTTAGCAGCATTATCTGAAAACTGTAACAGTAACTGATTGATTTCCCAAGCACCGGCCCATCGCCAGTAGGCAGCATAGGCATCCAGTAGCAAATCGTTCAGTTGCACCAGCCGATCTTGCCGGCTCTGGGTTTGCATTAGTTTCGCCTGTTGAAGGGCTGCCCTTCTTTTATCTATCAATAATCCATTTCCGAGCGGTACTTCTACGCCAAGGTAGCTCGATTTTCCACCGCTTACTTCGGGATTGGCATAGAGCCCGCGATTATTTTCCAGTCCAGTTTTAATGGTAATGGGCGATGCAGTAGGCAATTGTAATTCCGGATTTGAATATTGGTAGTAGTTTTTACCATCAAAGGTTTTTCTGCTGGCCTCCCAGTTGAAGCTAGGATCAAAAGCCCCCCGGGTAGCAGTAAGTTCTGCATCTGCTCTATCAGTTAGTAAGTTTGCCTGCTTGGCAATCGGGTGATTGGTTCTAACCCACTCCATAACCGTTTGCACGCTCAGTACATCCGATGACTTAATGGTTTGGGCATTTACATTGATTGTAAATAGGCAAATCAACAGCAACCCGGCAAACTTATTTTTTCTTACCACCATTGTTGGTATTGATTTCCGATTGATAATATTCCGGAGGGAATCCATTGATGATTCGCCAGAGTTCATAATATACCCGTACATCTTTTAATAAGGCAATTCCTTTAGCACCTCCACCCATACGAAGTTGTTTGGGCCAAGGGCGATTGGGGTCGTCTTCTTTTATCAGCACCCTAAATTTTCCATTGGTACTAACATTGGTTTCAATGGCGGCCACTTTTCCTCCAAAAGTTCCAATACTGCCTTTTGGCCATCCACTAAATACGATAGCAGGAAACCCATCAAAAATAAACCGAACCTTTTGGCCCTTCGAAATCAGGGGAAGATCCATTGGGTCTATATATAGCTGAACTGCATGCTCTACCTCATTCGGAACAATTTCAACCAGCATATCTCCTTCCTTCATCATCTCTCCAATACCGGCTTTTTTTGCTTTGGTAATCTGACCGTTTTGTGGTGCGCGCACATAGTATAATTTATTTCTGGCATCGAAGTTGGCATAGAGGTTGCGCAATTTGGCCACTTCGGCTTCGGTACCCGCAGCATCGGAAATAGCACTAAAAGCATCCCCTTCGGCCTTGGCAATTTTGTCGGCATATTCCTGTAAAGCGCTTCGCTTCTCAATTTGCAGATTGGCGATTTCCTGTTTGTTCTGCAAGAATTTATTTTCTATGCTTATTTTCTTGGCTTGTCCATTTTGAAAATTGGCTCTTCTTTTTTCCAGCTCAATTAATGCAATACTTCCGCTATCATACATGATTTTACCTGCTTCCAGTTGCCGGCGATAGATGTTCAACTCATTTTGCGCTGCAATCAGGTCGTTGCTGTCGCTGGCAACTTTTAAATATTGTTGCTGAAGTTTATTGTCTATTGAATTTAATTTGAGCGCCAATCCATTTTTTAGGGCAGTAACCTGGGTTTGTGCAGTGGTAGCTTTGTTGTTATAATTGAGTATACTTTTTTGTTTGGCTACTACCTGTTCCTGGGTTCTGTTCAGCAATTGCGGGTCGAAGTAATCTGTTTTTACCTCCCCAAGCTGTAAAAGGGTGTCTCCTTCTTTTACAAAATCGCCTTCTTTTACATACCATTTTACTACACTACCTGCAATGATGCTGTTCACTTCTTGCGGACGTTGATCTTGTTGCAGGGTAGTTACTGATCCGGTAGCCCGAATGTTTTGGGTCCAGGGAAGGAATAATATAATCAGCAGTATTAGCAATGATCCAATTACCCATTTTTTTATCCGGCTGGTTTTTTCAATATGGTAAATGGTGCGGTACGACCGCAACTTGGTATTCTCCAGCGATGATTCTATTGACGAAGAAATAAACGGGTGCATTTCGTTTGGTTTATTTTGCTAACCTACCATCCTCTAATCTAAGCACTACATCAAACAGGGAAATATCCTGCTCTTTCGCAATGATAATGGCTGTTGATTTTCTTTGTGTTTTTATATAATTGAGCAGTAACTTTTTTTCATCTATCGAAAGTTGCAAGAAGGGTTCTTCTAGCAGTAACAACCTGCTTTTTCCTATCAACGACCGGGTAAGTAAAATTCTTTGTCGGATACTTTGCGATAATCTTTTGCCCAGGGGATCGAGTAAAGTGTCAAATCCTTGCGATTGAGATTGAATAAAGTTAATCAGGCCAGTATATTCCGCTACGTCCATAATCTCAGATATAGTAATGGTAGGATCCCCCATCGTAATGTTTTCCAATAGGGTTCCCCTAAAAATATCCTGCTGGTTTAATAGCACACCCGTTTGCTGCCGCAGCGAACTGAGTCGGAAATTGGATATCGGCAATTCGTCGATCAGTACTTGTCCATCAAAAGACTTAAAGGCTCCGGTTAATAACCGAAACAAGCTTGATTTTCCAGATCCAGATGCACCAGTTAACAGGGCAATCTGTCCGGGTTCAATGGTAAATTCAATGTTTTGTAATATAGTATGCCCATCTGGATAAGCGAAGTTTACATTGTGAAATTCAACTTTCATTCCTTCGGGTCCGTCGCTTAATACTGCGGTGCCTTCTGTTTCTTTTTCAGCCCCAATAATTGCATTCATTTTTTCAACGGAGGTAAACATCTCGTAAAAGGCATCCAGACTAACCAGTAGTTTCTCTACAGAACCAATTATGGTGATGATAACCAAATCGGCAGCAATAAATTGTCCGATATTGATTTCTTGGTCTACCAGCAGCGTGGCCCCTACAATCAGCATGCCTGCGGTAATCAGGGTTTTAAATCCAATCAGGCTCCAGGCCTGTGTAAGCAATATTTTAAAGTAGCTGGTTCTGGCTTCCAGGTATCCAGTAGCCAATTCGTCGGTTTTTTGAATTTGGATATCACAGTTGCGGGTATACTTAAATGACTTAATCATTCTTGCCAGCTCTTGCAACCAAGCGGCCACCCTATATTTATAATCACTGGCTTCTAATGCTGCGCTAAAGCCAGGCTGCACAGTAAATCGGATAATTAAAACAAGCGCTAATATGAGTATCGCGCCAAAAGCAATAAATACAGGGTGGTAAAAAGATAATAATAGCAATCCCAGCGCCATTTGAATAGCTGCGGTAGGTAGGTCTAACAAGATTTTCTCGATTCCTTTTTGAAAAGAGGGAACTTCGAAAAAGCGGTTGATTAATTCGGGAAGATGGTATTTATCCAGCTTTTCTACATTCAATTGAGGAATGCGATCGGCAAATTCGAGTGAGTAACGGACAAATATTTTTTGTTTTAGCTTTTCAATCAGTTGTAATTGCCTAACCTGCAGTAGTCCTCCCAATAGGGTTCCACCCACTACTAATACAATCAGCACCACGATAGAGGTAGAGACAGTTCCTGCCAACACGAAATTGATGATGCTTTGGATACCCAGGGGCAGCGACAACTGAACCAGTCCCGCCAGAATAGCGTAGAAGTAAATGGCACTGATATCTTTTCTGTCTGGTTTCAGCAAACTAAGCATCGACCTAAAAACCTTACCTGCCGACTGATTATAATTCGCCATGAATATTGATTAATGAGTAGGGTATAAACCAGCGCGCACCGGTAGTTTCACCGGTGCAAAAGTATAACATTTTTTGCGGCATTCTGTTCGGTCTACTGGGTAACGGGGGCAAAGATGCTCAACTCGATATGTGCCCGAATACTCAATTCCTGCTCTTGGTAGGCCCTGATTTTTTTGAGTACTTTCTGTAAATTGTTTTCCAACTCATGGATACGAGTTTCCGAACGCATCCGCTCATCGGCGCTCAGTTGGTTAGATTGTATGCGATTTTGGTGGTATAGAATTTTTACGGAAAAAATATCTTTCACGATTTTTTCGGCATCTTGTTTCGGAAAATTTCCATCGATAATTGAGAGTTCCATTGTATAATAGTTGGTTGATGATAAAATTATTGTCCTTGCGCTGCAGTAAAACCGGGCACACCATCAAAATTGTATAGATTTTCGGTTTTGATGATTTCTATTCCCTGTTGATTCACTTGTTCCATTAGGTCCAACACATCCTGATAATAAATCGGCTGTTTGGCGGCAGCAGTAAAGCGACATCTCCAATGATCGGTGCAAAAAGTTTCGGGAAAGCCTTCGGGCCATACTTTGGTACCCCGGTTAGTAATCATTTTAAGGTCCAATTTTTGCAGCGTACTCTTTTTCAAATTACCTGCCAGTTCTGATGCATTTCTATTGGTATTACTGATAAACAGATCTACTCCTACTAAATCTTTGGTAGCTGGTTTTTCTGGAACGTATAGATGCTGCACCTGCTTTATTCCCTGCTGAAATGCAACCGGCTTTAACTGAGAAGGTTGTTTACCCAATCTGCTAATGATTGCATCTGCGAATGCCTGGGTGCCTACCTGCTCGCGGGAGATATTGGGATGATAGATGTCTGCAGTATGGATGCCATCTTCTATGGTTTTCAGCCAGGCATTTTGTATCAGGGCTGCGGGCTTTTCCTGCTCGATATGCAGCAGCATTTGAATGGCAGCCAGCAACAATCCCGATGGATTGGCAATATCCTTTCCGGCAATCTTTGGAGCAGAACCATGAATCGCTTCGAACAGGGCAAAATTATGGCCAATATTCACGCTGCCCCCCAAGCCTACAGAGCCGGTAACAATCACATCAAATTGTTCAGGGGTATCTGCTAGTCTTGCAGCGCCGATATCTACAATCAAATGCTCCTGTTCAATTTCCGGGTAGTCGGCTCCTATTTTAGAAAAGGTTTTATGAAATAAACCGTCGGTTAATTTCATGATATTATCCTTGGTAAAACAACTCACTTTCTTTCTGCCGCAGGTGCGGGCATATTCAAATGCATATCTGATAATTTTTTCTGTGCCGGGTTTAGAAATCAGCTTCAGACACTGAATTACTTCGTCGGTTTGCTGATGTTCAATACCGGCATACAAGTCTTCCTCATTTTCCCGAACAATTACCACATCCATAATGGGGTGCTTGGTAGCAACAAATGGGTGGTACGACTGGCAGGGACGGATATTGGCGTACAAGCCCAAAACTTTCCGCATGGTTACATTTAAACTCTTATATCCGCCTCCCTGGGGGGTAGTAATGGGCCCTTTTAAGAAAATTTTATTTCTACGAAGAGTTTCCCAGGCTGCCGGCGGAATACCCGAGGAAATGCCACTTAGATAAGCGCGTTCACCTACCTCAATCGATTCAGTTTCAATGGCTGCGCCGGCTGCTTGTAGAATCCGGAGGGTAGCTTCCATTATTTCCGGACCAATCCCGTCGCCGGGGGCAATGGTAATTTTTATTGGATTTTTCACATTCATTTTGCGAAATTGCACCAATTAATCCATATATTTTTATTTATAGTTATTATATTTGCAATAAATATTGTTTATGAACTTCACTTTACATCAACTCCGTGTTTTTTTAGTGGTAACCGAGAAGAAGAGTATTACCCTAGCCGCCCGTGAGCTTAACATGACGCAGCCGGCGGTTTCGATACAGTTGAAAAATTTGCAAGATCAGTTCGATCTTCCGCTTACGGAAGTGATTGGCAGAAAATTATACATTACTGATTTTGGAAAAGAAATTGAAGGCATAGCAATTCGGGTATTAAATGAAGTGGATGCCATTAAAGATCACTCCCTCCGCTTTCAGGGAATTTTATCGGGTAAACTGCGGATAGCTACAGTTTCTACCGGAAAATATATTATGCCCTATTTCCTGCGCAAGTTTTTATCTGAAAATCCCGAGGTAGAACTGGAGATGGAAGTGAGTAATAAAAATACAGTACTAGAAGGGTTGCGGAATAATGAAGTTGATTTTGCCTTGATTACTGTATTGCCAACAGATATAGACCTGTATGAAGAAATTCTGATGCCGAACCGCTTATTTTTATTTGGGGCTTCTGAAAATGCCCTGCCAACCACTGAAGCCGCCGGAGCCACCTTGTTTAAAGAACTCCCGCTCATTTTCCGGGAAGAAGGATCGGGTACCCGACACACCATGCAACAGTATTTTCAAAAAGCGAACATCAGTCCACGTGTTGGCCTCTCCCTCAGCTCTAATGAAGCGGTTAAACAAGCGGTACTTGCCGGCCTGGGCTATTCTGTGTTACCCTTAGTAAGTGTGGGAGATGAATTAAAGCTGAATAAAATTGCCATCATTCCCGTAAAAGGATTCCCATTGCGCACCCAGTGGCGACTGGTATGGCTACAGAAAAAGCAGTTAACGGCTGTGGCAGCTGCGTTTTTAAAATATATGCGGGAACACAAACAGGAAATTTATCAAACGCATTTTGCTTACCTCGAAGAATATTTTTAATTGTCTCTTTTAAATCTAAAGATTCGTTAATTCGCTCAGTTCAGGTAAACGAGTAGCTACTTTGCGCGTCTAACCTACTGAACTGATAGCTATGCGATTGAATGTAACCCAACGACTATTACTTTTGGCCTCTGCTTGCTGGTTTTTCGGCGAAGGGTTATTAGGGCCCCTATTTGCTGTGTATGCCGAAAAAGTTGGGGGCGACCTACTGGATATCACGAGCGCCTGGGCATTATTTTTAATTACTTCCGGCATTTTGTATATCGTTTTTGGTAAGCTTTTTCGGAATTCAACCCGTAAGAAAGAAATAATGGTTGTAGGCTATGCCCTCAATACCGTTTTTACTTTTTGCTATTTATTAGTGGAGAATAGTCATCAACTGATGCTACTGCAAATAGGTCTTGCCATAGCAGAAGCCATCAGTTCGCCTTTATGGGATGCGCTTTTTGCTAAAGAAATGGAGCAAACCGATGATGTGTTTTTTTGGAGCATTGCCGGGGGCCATTCTCACCTAGTTTCCGGAATAGCTATTGCAGTAGGGGGAGCCATTGCTTACTATGTTTCATTTAATGCTCTGTTTGTTATTATGGGTTCAATTCAGGCAATCGCTACGGTTATTCAATGGCGGTTACTATATATTCAGCCAAAAACTCCTTCCGAATTCTAATGCTATTCGGTTCGTTTGTACCTTTCCGAAAATAAGTAAATGAGGAGCTTTGTTTTTTTGTTATTGGGATTATGGTTGCCTGCAACGAATACTTGTTTGCACAGGATACGGCATATGTATATAAAAATGCTACCCGCGATGGAATTGGCAAATATTATTTTGGCCGCGAAATTGCCGCCGTAATGGGGGTGACTGGAAGTTTTTGGCTGGAGCGCGACAACCGCGATGAAGAAGAAAATACCAGTTTGGCCATCGATCATATACCGGCATCCCCCAATAGCATCATTGCCGATGTGGGTGCCGGAAGCGGGTATTATACTTTTCGGCTGAGTGCAAAAGTGCCTCAAGGCAAAGTATATGCCCTGGATATTCAAGAAGGTATGCTGGATATCCTGCGTAACCGGAAAAATCAATTAGCAGATACCCGGGTAGAAGTGAAGGCATGTACCGAAATCTCTTTGCAGCTTCCGCCCCGATCATTGGATATTGCCCTGATGGTGGATGTATATCATGAGTTAGCATATCCAAGAGAAATGCTCCAATCTTTACATACTTGTTTACGAGATACGGGAAAGCTGATATTGGTTGAATTTCGTGGGGAAGATCCCACTGTAGCTATAAAGCCCTTGCATAAAACTACTGTTGAACAACTGAACCGAGAATTAGCAGCCAGCGGATTCCGACTCGCTTACCGTGGCGATTTTATGGCTGTACAGCATTTTTTGGTGTATGAAAAAATCAAAGGAATCCGGTAGGGCCTGTCATTTTTTCATTTGCCATCAGCAGACTCTTTCTGTAACACAGGCTTTTGTTTTACTTTGGCAAAAGAGCAGTTTAATGAATCCTTCATTCCATTTTTACTATTTTTGATAATGCGCTATATTTTAATTTCATTAGGGCTTTTGGTAAGCTTATCCTTCCAGCTTCGGGCACAATCTAACAGAATAAATATCCATAACACCATTGGCTGGTACAACTATTTTGGAACCTTCCGACTCTCGAATCCAGTTTCTCTTCATACCGAATACCAATGGCGCAGAAACAATTTGATTACTGATTGGCAGCAAAGCTTATTGCGCGTAGGGGTTAATTATCAGGTGAATCCCAATGTGCTTTTCCGAATTGGGTATGCATGGGTGGAAACTTTTCCCTACGGTGAGATAACCCTTAATGTATATGGCAAAGATTTTACAGAACACCGGATTTTTCAAATGATGCAACTAACACAAAAAGAAAGCAGATTTACATTCTCCCACCGTTTTATGCTAGAGCAAAGATGGTTGGGAAAATATAGTGAATCCCAACTTACCCGGGAAGATGTGTTTGTTTTTGCAAACCGTTTTCGGTACCTATTTAAAACCCAATATGCACTGATGCCATCAGCTCGCAAAACCAATAGTCCGTATCTCGCCTTGTATGATGAAATACTGATTGGATTTGGAAAAAATGTTTCCGTAAATATTTTCGATCAAAACCGGTTGGGCTGTATACTGGGATATCGAATTTCGCCCAGGGTAAACATTGAGGCGGGTTATCTTAACCAGATTATTCAATATGGCCGCCAAATAACGGGGCAACCGGTATTTCAATATAATCAGGGAGTGATTATAAATTCTAACTTCACTTTTGATTGGCGAAAAAAGAAAAGTCCTAAGTAGAATAGCCTTCTATTTTCTGGCCATTACTTTTTCAGCAGCCGCAACAATAAACGGCGTATCTAATCCATACTTGGTTAACAGTTCAGTAGGCTTACCACTCTCGCCGAAAGTGTCTTTCGTTCCAATAAACTCAATGGGTATAGGATGATGAGCAGCCGCCGCCTGAGCAATTGAATCTCCCAATCCACCAATAATATTGTGTTCTTCCACGGTTACCGCGCAACCGGTTTTGCGTATCGATTGCAATACCGCTTCCGTATCCAGTGGTTTAATGGTATGGATATTAATCAGTTCAACACTGTATCCCTTATCTTCTAATATCCTGCCGGCTTCTATGGCTTTCCAAACCATGTGTCCGCAGGCAATCAGGGTTACATCCGTTCCTTCACTTAATTGTTGTGCTTTACCAATTACAAAATCGGCTCCATTTTCACTGGTAAAATTGGGCCATTTGGGGCGCCCGAAACGCAGGTAAACCGGACCTTCATAATTTGCGATTGCCTGAGTGGCAGCTTTGGTTTGATTAAAATCACAGGGAACGATAACCGTCATGCCCGGTAACATCTTCATCAAGCCAATATCTTCCAGTATCTGATGGGTAGCCCCGTCTTCACCCAGGGTGAGTCCTGCATGTGATGCACAAATTTTTACGTTTTTACCGCTATATACAATGCTTTGTCTGATTTGGTCGTACACCCTTCCGGTACTGAAGTTGGCAAACGTGGTGGTATACGGAATTTTACCTCCAATGGTTAATCCCGCAGCCATTCCCATCATATTGGCTTCTGCAATTCCGCATTGGAAAAAGCGATCGGGAAATTCTTTAATAAAAGGACCTAGTTTCAGGGATCCCGCCAGGTCGGCTGTGAGCACTACTACCTGGTTGTTAGATTTACCTGCTTCATAAATGCCTTCTCCGAAACCACCGCGGGTTTCTTTTTCATTTTGTACTTGTATGTCTTTTAATCGCATGCCTGTTATTTGATAAGTGCAAAATACTATAAATCCATGGTTAGTAAAATAATACCCAACGGTAAAACGGTTCCTACTGTTGCCAAAAAGAAAAGGTATTCCGTTTTGGCAGGAATGGGCGTTTATCCTTCAAATGTGCTATAGAAATAAGGCGTTTTCGCTTCAAATTCCGCACTGCAGGTATCAACCATTTTATAAACCCTGCGAATACCCAAAGCGGTTCTTTTATTCAGCACATCTTCATCCGAACAGTCGCCATGTAAAATTTTTGAAATCTGCACATCTGCAAAACCATTTACTTTGGCCTCCCGCAGCAATTCTTCTGGTAAGTTGTCGATAGAATACTTAGCAAGTTCCTTTTCGATTTTACAGATTTGTTGAATTTGATAAACAAACCACCGGTCGATACCGGTTGCCTGCACAATTGATTTTACGGTGGTACCCTGCATCAACGCATCCTTGATTCGGAAAATCCGATCCCATTTGGGTGTTTTGATATATTCAGTCAACTCCTCATTTTTCATTAAACTTTTACCATAATAGCCCAATCCTACTGCTTCATTTTCTAGGCTCTGACAAGCTTTCTGTATTGCTTCGGTAAAACTTCTGCCAATGGCCATTACTTCTCCCACACTTTTCATTTGCAAACCGAGTGTATCGTTGGCTCCTTTAAATTTATCGAAATTCCACCGGGGAATTTTTACAATTACATAATCCAGTGCCGGCTCAAAATAGGCCGATGTAGTTTGGGTGATTTGGTTTTTCAGTTCATCCAGCGTGTAGCCGATGGCGAGTTTGGCGGCAATTTTGGCAATGGGATAGCCGGTTGCCTTGGAAGCCAGTGCCGATGAGCGACTCACCCGCGGATTAATTTCCACTGCAATCAGTTCTTCCGTTTCTGGATTTTGGGCAAATTGCACATTACAGCCTCCGGTAAAATTACCCAGCGAGCGCATCATCAGAATGGCTTTGTTGCGCATATCCTGAAAAGAGGTATCACTGAGCGTCATAGCTGGGGCAACGGTAATTGAATCTCCGGTATGTACCCCCATTGGGTCGAGGTTTTCTACCGTACAAATGATAACCACATTATCTGCCTTATCGCGTAATAGTTCTAGTTCAAATTCCTTCCAGCCCAATACGGCTTTTTCTACCAGCACTTCGTGAATGGGAGAGGCGGTTAATCCTCTTTCTAGGGCGGCATCTAAATCTTCCTTGCCGTGTACGAATCCTCCACCGGTTCCACCCAGGGTAAAAGAAGGCCGAATTACGAGCGGAAAGCCAATGGCTTGTGCAAATTCTTTTCCCTCTAAAAAGCTATTAGCCACGCGGCTGGGAGCAACGGCAATGCCAATCTTTACCATCAGCTGGCGAAACTTTTCCCGGTCTTCAGCCGTTTCAATCGCTGCAATATCCACGCCAATCAATCGAACCCCGTATTTCTTCCAAATACCCACTTCATCCGCCTCTATACAAAGGTTCAGTGCTGTTTGCCCCCCCATGGTAGGTAATACCGCATCAATGGTATTTTCCATCAGTATTTTTTCAATACTCTCAACAGTTAATGGCAACAAATATACCTTGTCGGCCATCATAGGATCCGTCATGATGGTAGCCGGATTGCTATTTATCAAAATCACTTCAATACCTTCTTCCCGCAAACTACGGGCAGCTTGTGAGCCGGAATAATCAAATTCACAGGCCTGGCCAATAATAATGGGTCCAGAGCCGATAATCAGTACAGATTTAATGGAAAGGTCTTTGGGCATGGGGCGTTATAAATTGAGCAAATGTAAGAAGCCGGAGTGAATCTGTCCCTGTTTTTTACCCATTCCAAGGAGTTTTCAACAAAAACCCCCTATATAATGTTATCTTTCCATCCTATAATCTCAAATTAAACCTATGGCAGTATTAAAAGAGGGCAGCAAAGCGCCTGCTTTCAAGGCAGTTGACCAAAATGGGGAGTCGATTTCGCTCGCCGATTTTAAAGGCAAAAAAGTAATCCTTTATTTCTATCCAAAAGACGACACACCCGGATGCACGGCACAAGCCTGCAATCTGCGAGATAATCATAGTGCTCTTATTAAAAAAGGGTTTCAGATAATTGGTGTTAGTACCGACGATGTGAAAAGTCACAAAAAATTCGAAACTAAATACGAGCTTCCTTTTCCGCTGGTGTCGGATGCCGACAAGAAAATTGTAGACAAATACAATCTGTGGGGCGAAAAAAAGTTTATGGGTCGTACCTATATGGGCACTACCCGAACAACTTTTTTAATTGATGAAACCGGCAAAATTGTGAAAATCATTGCTAAACCAGATACGGCCAATCATACCGAAGAAATACTAGCTGCCTGGAAGGAAGTGAAATAATGCTTTGGTACCTATAAAAAAAGAGCGACCTGTATAAAGTCGCTCTTTTTTTATGGAACTATACGTTGTTATTTTTTTGTCTCCAACAGTTTGAAGAACTGATCTAACTGTGGTAATATCACAATACGAGTTCTGCGGTTGGCAGCACGTCCTTCCGGAGTGGAATTATCCATTAAGGGAAGGTATTGACCACGGCCTGCAGCTGTCATACGCTTTGGATCTAAACCATATCCATCTTGCAATACCCGAACAACCGTAGTGGCTCTTTTCACACTCAAATCCCAGTTATCCTGAATGCCCGGACTGGTAATAGGAATACTATCCGTGTGGCCTTCTACCAAAAATTCAATATCTGGTTGAGCGTTCAATACTTTGGCTACTTTACCCAATACTTCTTTAGCACGGTCGGTAATCGCATAGCTTCCGCTCTTGAATAATAATTTATCGGAAATGTCTACATACACTACTCCTTTATCAACTTTGATGTTGATGTCTTTATCGTCTAGATTACCAATGGCTCCTTTTAAATTCATTACCAACGCCATATTCAAAGAATCTTTCCGCGCGATAGAGCCCTGCAGATCTTTGATATAAATATCTTTCGATCCAATGTTCTCCAGCGATTTTTTAATACTCTCCGCCTGAGAACCGGAAATTATTGCTAAGTCTTTCATTTGGCTGAGTACAGTATTATTATTGTCTCTCAGGTAATCAATCTGCTTGTTCAGGTCAGCAATTTGACCTTCAAGTGCAGCTTTGCGGCTATTCAAATCGGAAACCTGTCCGTTCGATTTTTCAATAGAGAAGTTACATTTCTTTAATTCGTCTTGTAACTCTCTGTACTTAGCCTGCATGGCAAGGTAATCGCCACTTAATTGGGCATACTTGGCTTTTTCAGCTTCTAAGGTTTTGGTGGATACGCAAGACGTGAAAGTGGCGGCCATCAAAACAACGAGTAAGAGGGAATTTAGTTTCATTTTTTTAATAGATTGATTTCAAAGTTACAGGTTTTTACACAATTCATGCCAAATGCGACCTGCTCGGTTCATTTTATAAAATCCTTATGATTTGTGTTAAATAAATCATAGCATCCTCCGGTCTGTATAAAGAGATAATCCGGGGATAATTGTTGGAATAGCAACAATCGCTTTTGCCATTAACCCCAAATGATGGCTTCTTCGCGCTGACTCCAGGGGATATATTTTTCTCCGAAGGAGGCATCTACCACCTTTCTTTTTATTTTCAGGGTAGGGGTAAGTAATCCGTTTGCGGTGGTCCACTCCTCTTCCAGCACAATCATTTTACTAATTTTTTCGTGGTGCTCCAGTTGGCTATTGGTTTGCTGCATAAGCGCCAGTAATTGTTGTTTTTGCTGATCGGTATTGTTGATTTTTATCGGTTCCGAGAGCGTACAAATCGCCATGGCATTGGGTAATCCTGAACCAATCACACAAACCTGAGAGAGCAAGCCTGCCTGTAACAATTTAGATTCAATAATGGCCGGCATCACGTATTTTCCCTTACTGGTTTTAAATTGATCTTTGATTCGTCCGGTGATGGTTAAATAGCCTTCCTCATCAATCATACCCTCGTCGCCGGTTTTCAGATACTCATCTTCAAAAGAGGCAGCTGTTAATTCTGGCTCTTTGTAATATCCCATCATAGAAGCGTCACTTTTTACCAGCACTTCGTTGTCTTTTCCCAGGCGAACTTCCACTCCTTCATAGGAGGGACCAACGGTACCAAATTTTACGGCGTTTTTTCGGTTAGAATGCGAAAGGGCCATGTTCTCCGTCATGCCATAGGCTTCCTGAATAGTAATACCCAGCTGTTGAAACCAGTGCAGTAGGGCAGGATTAATTGGGGAGGCTCCGGTAAAAGCATGTTTGTAGCGCCCCAATCCGAGTTTCTTTTGTATGCCTTTTTTAATCAGCCTACTTACACCCGGAATAGATAGTAGCCGGCTCAGTTTTTTTTGTGGCATTTTTTTCAGAATACCTTCCTGTAATTTTTCCCAAATCCGGGGAACCGCTAAAAATACCGTAGGCTGGGTATGGGCCAGGTTGGCTGCAAAAGTATCCATCGATTCTACAAAGTAGATGGTACTCCCGGTATATATCCCTCCACATTCTACCAACATCCTTTCGGCAACATGGCAGAGTGGTAAATAAGAGAAGAAGGTTTCTTTGTGCAGATGCGGGTAGCTTTTCAAAAAAGCATCTACTGCAAAACCTAGTGCGTGGTGCGAGTTCATTACGCCCTTGGGTTGACCCGTTGTTCCGGAGGTATATACAATGCTGGCCAGTTTTTCAGCATCGGGAACGGGGGTTCCTTGCAGCGGAGGGGTATCTTTTACCAGTTGATCCCAGTTGATACAACCTTCATTGGGGTAAAAGGGAAAAGTAATTTTTTGTAGGGTAGTTGGTACGCCCTGCATTAAATAAGCAGGGTTATCGAGCTTGCCAATAAAGATGGCTTTGCTTTCGCTGTGTAAAATAATTTCATTAATCGATTCCGGTGTAATATTCGGATACAAGGGAACGGAAATACAGCCCGCCATGGCAATCGCCAAGTCGGCCATAATCCAGTGGGCACAATTCTTGCTGAGTATACATACTTTGTCATCAGCTCCTAAGCCCATGTTTTGCAGTGCTGCTGCCATAGAGCGGATTTCTTGTCCGGCTTTTGCCCAGGTAAATGCTCGGTATGTTCCTTGTACCGGTTCTGAAAGAAATAAATCATTCGGCTGTGCCGCTTCAAATTGATAAAATTTTTCAATCAGTAGGGGGTAGTGTTTTTTCATAATCAATTGTTTTGCGCATTCATCAGATGGGCCAATCCTTTTTCAGGAACTTTTCCTTGCATAGGGCCAAAAAAATCGAGAATCAAACGAAAATCTGCTGCTTGCTCGCTGGTAGTAAAAGGTTCAGCAACTACTACTTGTTTTTTACCAAAATCAAATCCCACCATTACTAAGGGCACACCTGCCTGATGGGCAATATGGTAAAAGCCGGTATGCAGACGCTCAACTTTTTTTCGGGTACCTTCCGGAGAAAGTACCAGCGAAAAACTTTCTTCCGATTTAAATTTTTGAACTACCTGGTCTACCAGATTGTGGGAAGAAGACCTGTCAACCGGGATGCCACCCAGCCACCGGAAAAGGAACCCAAAGGGCCCGTCGAACAATTCTTTTTTACCCAGAAAATGAATGAAGCCCAAGCGTAGTTTGCTTCTTACCGCCAGACCTAAAAAAAAATCCCAAGAGCTGGTATGGGGCGCAACAATCACCACACATTTTTTCAGGTGATAGGGAAACTTTCCCCGGATTTCCCATCCGGTAATCCATAGCAAAAAAATCCAAATCGGTCGCATATAGTAAGCAATCTATAAACAACAAGATAATAATTTTCAGGTAAAAATGCTCATTTCTGCTACCGGCCGGCTTTGATTGTATAAAAAGGTACTAGGGGGTTTAAATAAATACCTGAATAGCAGGCTTTAAAAAACAATTTCCCCTATGATTCGGCGTTTAAGTATGAAAATAGGTACTATGGCTTCCTTGCGATCGCTGTTTAGTTCTGAAATTGCCCTTATTAAACAGCATACTGCTCGTTTGCCGGCTTATATAGAAGTAGCTAGCTATATTAATGATATCCACTTATATAACAAGTGTGCAGAAGTTTTGGAAGAATTAGTGCAATTACAAAATAAATTAGAAGATGCCCGGGTATTTATCGGCAACCGGTTTATGCAACAAACTAGGGCCTTTTTTCTTTATGCCCGATCAGCTGCTGCATCTAGAATTGTTGCTAATAAAAAAGTGTACAAAGAACTTTGCCCCTATTATGCCGTAGGAATAAATACACCTATTCGTTTACTCAAAAAAAAATAGTATGGAACTTATTTGTTATGCTAATCAACGTTGGCAACCCCTGAACGAGTCGGGAGTTTCTTTGCAAGACCTGGGTTTTAAACGCGGGTATGCCATTTTTGATTTTCTCAGGGTTGCACAGGGTACTCCACTTTTTTTATCCCAGCATATTGACAGATTTTTTCAAAGTGCAAAAGATATGCGCTTAACCGTACCTCATACCAAGGAAGAGTTAGCAAGACTGGTGTATGAAATAATAGAAATTAACCGGTTAGCCGATTCGGGGGTTAGAATGATGCTTACGGGGGGTAATTCGGAAGACGGGCTGCACCTCGGCACGGCTCAGCTGTTTCTGCTGAATGAGCCCATTACGCCTCCGCCTGCCGAAATGAAAAAAGAGGGGTATCAAATGGTTACCTATCCCTATCGCCGACATTTTCCACAGGTAAAAACAACCGACTACAGCATGGAGATTTGGTTGCGACCTATGGTAGAAGAACATTTGGCCAATGATGTGTTGTACCATCACCACGGTATTATTAGTGAATGTCCGCGCTGTAACTTTTTTATAGTAAATACTGCCGGAAATCTAGTAACCCCCGATTCGAATATATTAAAAGGGGTTACCCGAAATACGATTATTGAAATTGCCCGTGAAATTGGCATTTTGGTTGAGTTGCGCGACCTGCACCTCCACGAAATTCCTGCAGCGCGAGAAGCTTTTGTAAGCAGCACTACCAAACGGATTATTCCGGTATCCCGCATGGATGATGTTTACCTGCCGGTGAACGGCCCGGTTACTACCCTGCTGTTTAATCGTTTTCTGGAAAGGGAACAAGCAGAAATAGCCAATGAAGGAAAACCCTGATTATCCAATACCAGCGATGCAAATAACTGCTCCCAACGGAGAAGTGTTATCGGTATTGATTGAATGGAATGGCGATCAGTGTTTCTCACTGGTTTGTCGCGAAGCAATCGACGAAAATTTGCATGCTGTAATCCGAGCCATCTGGCAGGTGCTACATACCCCTCCCTTGCCCGGAATAACAGATATCATTCCAGCTTTTCACTCAATTACTATTGTATTCGACCCCCTGAAAATAGTTAATACGCGCAATCATCCTACTGCCGGAGAAGCCATATTAGAACAAGTAATGAGTCGGTTAAAGCAGCTCTCTATACATGCTTCCTTTTCAAAAAGGCAGGTAAGTATTCCCGTATGTTATGATGCTTCGCTGGCCCCGGATTTGATTACCCTGTCGGCTCAGCTTTCTATTTCTCCGAACGAGTTGGTATCTCTGCACCATAGTAAACCCTACTCTGTATATATGTTGGGGTTTTTACCCGGCTTTGCTTA
Organism: Bacteroidota bacterium; assembly: GCA_026391195.1. Classification (GTDB taxonomy): domain Bacteria; phylum Bacteroidota; class Bacteroidia; order Chitinophagales; family Chitinophagaceae; genus Sediminibacterium. The sequence goes on from JAPLEI010000061.1 coordinate 35,151, forward strand.
TATGGGAATATTAGATGCACGAATCAGCGCTCCTCGCCATCCGCGGCCACGCCCCCGTGTACCGGCTGGCAGTGTTGCCATTGCAGCACAACAAACTGGTATCTATCCAACGGATTCTCCCGGGGGCTGGCAGTTAATTGGTAGAACACCCATACAGATGTTCAATCCCTTAGAACCCAATCCCTGTTTTTTACAGCCGGGAGATGAAGTAACTTTTTATCCGATTTCCCTGAACGAATATCAACAACTGATTCCCCAATGAGTATCCGCATTATTAAAAAGGGAAGCCTGGATGCTATTCAGGATTTGGGCAGGTTCGGATACCAGCACCTGGGCATCCCACCCGGTGGCGCCTTAGACCCCTGGGCCTTGCAACTGGCTAATGGTTTGGTGGGCAATACACCTGGTGAAGCAGGACTGGAACTTTTTTTTCCAGCACCTACCCTCCAATTCGAAAAAGATGCAGTTATTGCTATCAGCGGAGCAGATTGGCAACCTTGCTTGCAGGGAATTCCTATAGATATTAACCGGACTATTTTGGTAAAAAAAGGGGCAGTACTTACATTTCAGCAACCCAATTCTGGCAGAGTGGCCTACGTAACAGTTAGAGGTGGATTTCAGCTCGAACCCTGGCTAGGCAGTTGTAGCACACAATGGGGCGTAGAATTATCGGGCTTTAAGGGAAGAGCCTTACTGAAAGAAGATCTGCTACCTTTTCGCAGTTCGTTTGAATTTTCTACCCTTGCTCCAGAAAGCTTTCTCGCATTGCCTTGGAAGCCGGCTTTACAAACTAGTTTGTTCAACACCCCTATTCGGTTACTACCGGATTCTCATTTTCATTTTCTGGATGAAGCCTCTCAAAACCGGCTCACAGGCGCTTCCTTTACTATACTCCCACAAAGTAACCGAATGGGGTTCTTATTACAAGGACCTAAACTCACGGGAAATTATCGTGAATTGATTTCGGCAGCAGTAAGAAGAGGCACTATACAGTGGTTGCCGGATGAACAAATCATCCTTCTAATGGCAGATCATCCTACTACCGGTGGATATCCCAGAATTGCACAAGTGATTGCGGCCGATTTGCCCAAACTTGCGCAATGGCCTGCTTCATTGCCCCTGCAATTTGAGTGGATTAGCCGCAACGATGCCGAACAGATTTATCGGGAGCAGCATTTTTTGCTTACTCAAATGCAAAATGCGGCAGGCAATCGCTTAGCATCGTATCTTGAGAGTTGATTAGCAAGTAATGGAAAAGTATTGGGTAGATATCAACTGCGATTTAGGGGAGGGGTACCCCGATGATGCCTTACTGATGCCCTATATCAGCAGCGCGAATATTGCCTGTGGTGCCCATGCGGGGAGCGATTCGGTGATGCAGCAAACCATTCAATTAGCCATTGAGGCAGGTGTAAAAATTGGCGCCCATCCCGGATTCAATGATCCCGAAAATTTTGGCAGAAAAGAACAACAACACGCTGATTCGGAACTAACCGACTTAATTCAATCACAGGTTGTTCGTTTACAAAAAATAGCACAATCCTTTGGGGTTGCCCTGCATCATGTGAAACCACATGGCGCCCTGTATAATATGTCGGCCGCTTCTCCCAACATTGCAAGGGTAATTGCAACAGCCATCAAAGAAATGGATGCGTCTCTTTGCTTGTATGGTCTGAGCAATTCCCATTCTATAGAACAAGCAAAAGCAATTGGATTAAACTACTGCAACGAAGTTTTTGCCGACAGGCGATATCGGGCCGATGGCACACTGCTGCCCCGAAGCCATCCGCACGCATTAATCACTAATCCGGAAGAGGGTTGCAGGCAGGTAGTGCAGATGGTAATGCATCAATCCGTTATTGCAGATAGTGGCATTGCTATTCCGGTGCAGGCAGAAACTATCTGCATTCATGGGGATGCTCCGGGTGCTGCAGCGATGGCAGCACATATTTTTCATCATCTTCAATTACATAACATTGGCCTCCAAAAAAACTAATTATTCTTGGTTCAGCGGTGTAGGCTTGGGGGCTGCATTTCTGATGGCCAATTCGTCCATCGGGCCGGGGTTTCTTACCCAAACCACTGTATTTACCCAACAACTGATGAGCAGCTTTGGGTTTGTTATTGTCGTTTCCTTTTTATTAGATATCGGTGCACAGGTGAATACCTGGCGGATTATTACCGTAAGTGAAATGCGTGCACAGGATTTATCGAATCAACTACTTCCCGGTTTGGGATATGTAATTGCAGGTATGGTGGTATTGGGAGGCTTTGCATTTAATATTGCCAATATTGCTGGGTGCGGATTAGGCGTAAATGTATTAACCGGACTAAGCTTTCAACAGGGCGCTGTTATCAGTTGTATAGCCGCCTTGTTATTATTTTGGTATCGAGAGATGGGTTCCATGTTAGATAATTTTACCCGGATTGCCGGTTTGGCGAAAATCACTTTAACGCTGATAATCGCCGTGGCTGCTCATCCCCCTGTTTGGGAGGCCGTGCAACATAGTTTTGTTCCGGAAACCATCAGCACAAAAGCCATCATAACAATTGTTGGCGGAACCGTGGGAGGGTACATTACCTTTTCGGGCGCTCATCGATTGATAGACGCGGGTATTCAAGGCAAAGAGCATATTCAGCGGGTAGACAAAAGCGCTATGGCCGGTATTTTTATTTCGGGCCTGATGCGATTTATTTTATTTTTTGCCGTGTTGGGAGCCCTGAAACAGGGATGTATACCGGATAAAAATAATCCGGCAGCATCGGTGTTTGGGTTTGTTGCGGGAGCATGGGGCTTGCGTATTTTTGGCATTGTTTTATGGGCCGCGGCCATTTCTTCGGTAATAGGGGCCGCTTACACATCCGTATCTTTTTTAAAAACCTTTCATCCTCTTATAGCTAAGTACGAACGTGTTGCTATTTCAATTTTCATCATTATTTGTACCCTTATTTTCATCTGGGTAGGTAAGCCAACTCAATTATTGTTACTGGCAGGGATGGTAAATGGACTTATTCTGCCCTTTGCATTGGGAACCCTTTTATTGGCGGGGCGCAATCAACAACTGATGAAGGGGTATCAACATCCCCTTTGGATGCAGTTGTGTGGCTGGGCTGTTGTATTGGTGATGGGCTGGATGGGTTACCAGGC
>JAPLEI010000061.1:38386-57086 GCA_026391195.1 Bacteroidota bacterium
TACAGCCGATAATAATACCCGGTAGTTATTTTCCACATCCACTTTTTCTATGGACACAGGTATGATGTGAGCTGCCGTTGCCGGCCGAAGATTATGTAAACTGCCCAAATAGTATTTGTCGTAATATTTTAGCAGAATCCGAAAGCAGTCTGCCAGTTGATTATCCCGAACATGCTGAATGGCCAATTTTGTTTCTAATCCCCCCAGTCTTTTTTGTATGCGGGCGATAGTAGCAATAAGTAGGTCTTGTGAAAACAATCCGTAATCCCGCATAATATGTTGCAGCCTTTCTTCGAAGGGGATTTCTAAAAAGTATAAGGGACTGCTGCGCATCTGTGTAAAAATCGGTCCGGGGATATTGAGATTTCCGATGCGTTGACTCTCATCTTCTAGCCAGATAGGGGTAGGAGTAGTTGATTGGGAATGCTTGTGTAATTCGGTAGCCAGTATATTTTCGAACATTTCCTGCGAGGGTTGAGGTGGCATGCCAAGATTCCCGAATGCTGAGCCTTTGTGAGATGCAATCCCTTCTAAATCTATGGCTGCCGATCCCTGCTTTTGCAGCAGATGAATGAGATGCGTTTTTCCACTTCCGGTGCAACCACCAAGCATGCGGAAAGAATAGGCTAAATTAAATTGTTGTAAAACCCAGTTTCTATAAACTTTATAGCCTCCTGCAAGGGTATACACTTCAAATCCATATAAATCTAGCAACCAGGCTACCCCTGCACTGCGCATGCCTCCTCTCCAACAATGAACTAAGATTTTGTGTTTTCCAGTTGGGCTTACTTCTTTGTTCACTAAAAGATGTTGCGCAATAATATCTTCGGCTGCCTCAACCATTGAAGCCATTTGGGTACCAAAAAACTGAAGTCCCCATTTAATAGCTTTTTGTTTACTTTCCTGTTTATAAGCGGTGCCCACAATTTTTCTTTCCTCATCGGTGAATAGTGGAAAAGAAATAGCCGAAGGGATATGGGCATGCTGGTATTCGGCGGGACTTCTTACATCCAGCACAGGGTGATGGTGGCTGAGTGCCATAAAATCGGATAAGGGTAATCGTGTTATGCCCATAGATGCAAATGTAAGCGGAGATTTTTGTAACTTAGAGTTGTGAAAAGACTATTGGTTATTCGCCATGCCAAAACGCATCCTGCTTACCTAGGACAAAAAGATTTTGATAGGATGCTGAATGAGCGTGGATTACAGGATGCCCCCCGCATGGCTCAACGGCTGGTGGAGCGGGGCATTACAATTGATGCTATCATTAGTAGTCCTGCCAATCGGGCGTATGCTACTGCCTGTTTTTTTGCAGAGGCCTATCAGTTGCCGGCCACCCGGGTTGAACAAATTTCCAGCATGTACCATCCCGATGCCGAAACCCTATTTCGGATAGTGAGTCGACTGCCGGATACGGTGGATACGGCTGCTTTGTTTTCGCACAATCCGGGCCTAACCGATTTTGTGAATCTCTTATCGGATATTCGGATAGATCATCTGCCTACCTGTGGCATTTTTGCAGTAGCTGCTGATATCAAGCATTGGAGTGAATTTAAAGGGGCCACCCGTTATTTTTTCTTTTATGATCAGCCCAAAGCCCTAACTGATTTTTTATAATTTGCTAGATACACTCCGCTAAAGATGAGTATGGCGGCAATTATCTGCACAACACTTAGCTTTTCCCCATAAAATAAACTGGCAATCAGCGCTGCAAAAACAGGTTGGGTATAGATATAGCTTCCCGTAGCAGCGGCTCCAATACGATTTATGCCATATAGATTGAGGAGATAAGCCAGAAAAGTAACCCCAATACCAATAAAGAAAAGTTCATTCCATTGCACCCAACTCCAGGTACTATAATCGGTTTGTATTAATGGAGGAAGCCCTAATGGTAGGATAATGATGGCACCCATCAAAAACAACCAACGTAAGATATCCACTCCCTGATATTTAGCCATCAAGGGTTTTATCAAAACCAAATAGAAGGAATAGGAAATAGCATTCAGCAAAACCATAGTATCTCCTTCTAGGCTGTTTTGCATGGCTCCGGGAGTTGCTTTTAGCATAATCAGCAAGGCTGCGCCCAACAAGCCCAATAGTAATCCCAGGGCTTTTAAAAAGGTAAAGGTTTCCCGTAATAGCCAGGCAGCAATTCCGGTAATAAATAAGGGAGTTGCCAATGATAACAACGCGCTGTGAATGGGGGAAGTTAGAGAAACGCCTTTAATAAATAGCAGTTGGTTAATTACAATACCGGTAATCGCACAAATGATCAGTCGGGGGACATCTTTTTTTTCGGGCCAGGCTCTGCCGGGGTGCAAAAGATATGCCAGTGAAAAGAAAAGTATGGCGGTAATTACCCGAAATGCATTCAGCGCCAGTGCCGGTAAATAAGCAGGAGTAATCATTTTTACCACCGAGTAGCTAGTGCCAAAAAGCAAATTGGCTCCAATAACTGCGGCATGTACCCGAATGTTTCCCTTCATAGTGTACAAAAGTAATTATTCATTCATCAGTTTATGAATCAGGGCAGGTAACTGGTCGGCCTGAAAATTGTTGTTCTCTGGCCATTGATACCCGAAATCAGCGGCTTCCCGAGTGGCTTTTTTCCACTCAAATGTTTCTTGTAAAACGGCATAGGCCCAGTTTTGCAGCCCCAGTCTTTCTGCAAGGTATTCCTGTTCGGTTTGGCCGGGTGTTGGAATTAAAATGGCTTTCTTTTGTAAACAAAGTATTTCCATTACGGTGGTATAACCAGTTCTGCTGATAATCCATTCACTTTGGAGTAAGGCCATTTCGAGCGCTTCTTGAGGCAGATGATTTTTGCAAACAATATTGGGTGAGGTAGCGGGCAGGGTTGCTGCTCCGGGTAACCCCCGAATAAATAAAACCGAATCGGTAACCGTAGTTAATTGATGCAGTAATTTATTTTCTAATTGGGTTCTTTGTGGTTCTGGTCCGGATAAAAGTAGGCAGTACCGGTAAATTGCAGGCAGCTTTTTAGGTTCAAATCTTGATAGCCATCCAATATATTCAACAGGCACCGATGGCAGAACCGCTGGATGCGAAAGTACCCCGGCGGCATTGTTTATGCCAGCAATATCTGGAACCCAACAGGTATTGAATGAACGAATAAGTCTGTATTGAATGCGCTGCAACCATTTTTCTGCTATCCGAAAGGGGGCTTTAATGGTAAGCTGATGGGTGATAAAAATGCTCTTTACCGATGGATGATGCAAGCCATATCGGTTGTCGGATATAATGATGGCAAAATGGTGGAGCGCCAATTGTTTGCGCAGCCAGCGGTTTTCGAATCGGATGGCACGCCAGATTTTGGGCAGTTGCCATAATAATTTCAAGGCCATTCCCCGCTTATGGGTACTGTAGGTAACCCGATACCCTTTTAGCGGGAGGAGGGTAAGTTGCGGAAATTCTGACCGCAATAGGGTAGCCTGTGCCCCTTCCCCGGCCAGCAGCACTTCATATCCCTGGGTTAGCAAGGCCTTAATGATCGGAATACATCGGGTTGCGTGCCCTAACCCCCAATCGAGTGGCGCTACCAGTACTTTTGTATTTTGTTTAAGAGTATGCAAAGGTTTAGGTGATTAACTTTGTTCCGTTTCCCGTACTTTAGTATTGTAGAATGAGCAGAAAACTAAACCAATGGATTGTTTTTTTGTTACTGATTTCAGTAACCGCTTCTTCTTGCGGCATGCTGCGTAAAAACAACGGTACCAAGTTTTGCGGCTGTCCACACCAAAAATAGGGGCTTATCTGCTTATGAACACACCTAAACGTGAATTGGTACTATTATCTCGCCCCTCTCTTACCCGGGAGGAAGATTATGAGCGGGAAGTAGCCCAACTGGATAAATTGCTACAGAAAGCGGAACAATGGGAGTTTTTCTGTGAGGTACACGAATTTATAGACCTCAACCGGTATAAGATTTTCCGTAAACCCTATCAGATTCAGCAAATATTACAGGAAAAGCCCCTGAAACCTTTTGTTTTTCTGATTAACAAAAACTAATACCCCCCTTACTATTTTAGAGGGGTATAGTCTTTGAATATTTTAACTGGGGTGCTTTCCACCAAATTCCGATAATTTTTCCAGGGCTCACCAAAGAAGGTGTTAGCGCGTTCAATTACACCATTCACTGCGTCCTCCGCATCTTTCATGAGTCTTTGCTCCTGTGCGCCTGGTAGGGCTTTTTTACCCATAATCGTCATCCTGGCTTCGCCCATCAACGAGTTTACAGTTACCTGAGGAACATTTCCATATCCCTGCTTTTCCTGCGTTTTGCCATTGAGCACTTCTCGGATGGCTTTCAGACTGTCTTGCATTGCTTTATTTACCTTGCGCAAGGTATCTGCCTTTTTCGGATCCATATCCTTATAGCCGGCTTCTACTTTTTTAATGATCTCATCTGCTTCCGTTAATCGGTCGTTTAGGTCAACTAGTTTGAGGGCCGAAACATCTAATTGCTGATTGGCTTTTCGAATTGCCTGTCGGGTAGTTGTATTTAAGGGTGCGTTTGGATCGTCTTGTACAGTGATAAAGCAACTATCGGCCATATCTTTACCCAAACTGATTATCACTTTATAAGTGCCAGGATCTACGGGTAGGCCACCGGGTTCGTCTAAACTATTTCTTCCGCCTCCACCCATTCTGCCGCCACCCCCGCCGCCTCTTCCGCCGCCGCCACTTTGGCGAATGCCTTTTCCTTCCATGCCCCAGAAATATCGGTTAAACCCACTGTCTGCCTTGGCACGAACGGTTCTTACTTGTATGTTGGATGCATCGAATATTTTTAAAACCGCGGTATCGGGAATTTTATTTTTTCCGGTATCCAAATAGTTCTTCTTTACAAAGAAGCTGATGGGAGCACCGAATTTTTTATTTTCTCCTTCATAGGTACCCCAGGTACTGTATTCTATTCCGGATGCATTTTTAACATTCGCCTGATAGCCGGTAGGAGGTGCAAATGCTGTTAAGCGAGCAGTTGGGAGTTGCCCTTTATTAGCCGCCATTTTCCGCAGCGGTCGGATATCATCCAATATCCACAACGCCCTTCCAAAAGTGGCAATCACCAGATCGGCTTCTCTTTCCTGTATGGCCAAATCGTAGGTTGATACCGAAGGATATCCGTTTTTAAATTGCTGAAAATTAATGCCATTGTCGAGGCTTACCCATAAACCCTGTTCTGTTCCCACAAAAATCAAATTCGGTTCGGTGGGGTCTTGCAGCACACAAAGTGCATAGCCGGTTACCTTTTTTTCATCCACCAGTCTCGTCCAGGTTTTTCCAAAATCTGTAGTGCGGAAAATCAGGGTTGCTTGATTGCCTCTGCGATAGTCGTTGGCTACCACAAATGCTTCCCCTGCGATATGGCGGGATGCTCTTATTTGCGGTATCCAGGCACCAGCTGGTAATCCCGGAATTTTGGTTCTGAAGTTGGTCCAGGTTTTACCACCATCCGTAGTAAGTTGAACGTTACCATCGTCGGTGCCAACCCAGATTACATCTTTCTGCAAAGGCGACGGCTCAATGGCTAGTATGGTACAGAAATTCTCTGCACCGGTAATATCTATGGATAAACCGCCATTATTACTTTGATCTATTTTGGCACTATCGTTAGTAGAGAGGTCTGGAGAAATGGTTTGCCAGGATGTGCCCTTATCGGAACTTTTATTTACAAACTGACTGCCATAATAAATTGTTCCTTTATCAAAAGGATCTTGTGCAATGGCGGCATTCCAGTTAAATCGTTGCCGAGTAGTGAGGCTGGGTCGGGGTGGGCGGATGTTCCAATCTTCTCCGGTGGCAATATTATATCTGCCTAAGGCTCCTCCCTGACTCATAGAATAAACCCAATTAGCATCTTCCGGATCGGGCATAACATCAAATCCATCTCCCCCATTTACGCCTTGCCAATATGCATTGCGGATGCCACTTCTTACCCATACATACGCAGGGCCGTGCCAACTGCCATTGTCTTGTAACCCACCCATCACATGATAGGGAATTTGATTGTCTACATTAATATGATAGAATTGACCCAACGGCAATTTTTCATCAAACTGCCAGGTTTTACCCCGGTCGCGGGAAATGGCAATACCTCCATCGTTGCCATCAATCATAAAGGAAGGATTGAATGGATGAATCCACCAGGCATGGTGGTCGGGATGGATACCGCTGTAAGGAATAATGGTTTTAAAACTTTTTCCGGCGTCTTCACTTACGGTAATCATTTGGTTGATGTTATACAACCGATTTTCGTTTTGTGGATCTATGGCAATATCTTGAAAATAGAAAGCACGATTGGTAACTACCGAGGATTCGCTGTTTACTAGTTCCCATTTATTACCGCCATCTTCCGATTTGTACAATCCGTTTTTAGTGGCTTCCACCATGGCATAAATTCTATTTGGGTCATTTCTGCCTATAGCAATACCAATTCTTCCCAAATTGCCGGCGGGGAGCCCCTCAGCCTTGCCTAATTTTTTAAAGTTTTTACCACCATCATAGGTTACATACAATCCACTGCCACTGCCACCTCCTTGTAAACTCCAAGGCGTGCGCAGGTGTTGATACATATTTACCATTATTTTATTGGGATTGGTAGGGTCCATTACCATATCACCCACCCCACTGGTATCATTGGTATGCAAAATCAGTTTCCAGTTTTCTCCTCCATCCGTAGTTTTATAAACCCCTCTTTCGGGATGGGGTGCAAATGGATTTCCCATCACGCCGGCATAAACCACTTCCGGATTATTGGGGTCAATCAGAATCCGATGGATGTTACGGGTTTTTTGCAAGCCCATGCATTTCCAGGTTTTACCGCCGTCTAAACTTTTATACATTCCCTCGCCTAAGCTAACCGAGTTACGAGGATTCCCCTCCCCAGTTCCTGCCCAAATGATGTTGGGATTCGATTGGGTGATGGCTACCGAACCTATATTCTGAATCGATTGTTCATCGAACATGGGCGCCCAGCTTCCGCCTCCATTCTCAGTTTTCCAAACACCCCCGCTGGCGGTACCTAGATAAATTATGTTGGGATTGCTCCACACCGCATCAATAGCAGTTACCCGTCCACTCATGCCGGCCGGACCAATATTCCGAGGCTTTAGGTTGGAGAAATGTTTATTGATGTCTACTGATTGGGCAAACAAAATGCAGGGCAATAATCCGAGCGCAAGCAACAGGTATTTTTTCATGTTGGAATTTTGAGGACCGGAAATTCAGCATTTATTGGCGATATACCAAAATAAACTGCCGGAATTAATAGGTTCCGGCAGTTTTTATGCTACAACAAATGAGGGATAATTATCATTCATTTTTTTGCTGATATTTTTTTTCGGTTTGCTGGGCTTTTTCAAAATCGAGGATTACTCCGTTGATGCAATACCTAAGTCCGGTGGGGGGTGGACCATCTTCAAACACGTGACCTAGATGAGATTTGCATCTGCCGCATTGAACTTCGGTGCGTGTCATGCCATGTGTGTTATCGGGAAGATACAGAATGGAGGTTTTGCTAATGGGGGCATAAAAACTGGGCCATCCGCATCCACTTTCAAATTTGGTATCACTTTGAAAAAGGGCATTGCCGCAAGCAGCACAATAATAAGTGCCTTTGTCTGTATGTTTTTCCCAAATACTAGTATAAGGTCGTTCTGTTCCTTTTTCACGTGCTATGTAGTACATTTCGGGGGAGAGAATTTTTTTCCATTCTCCGGCGGATATTGCCACCTTACTGGTGTCGGATCTCGAGTAAACCGGATTGCTATTGTTGGGATTATCCATAGGGGGTTTAGTTTGGGTAGGTTGTGCTGAACAGGCATTCAGTAGGAACAAGAGGGGGAGTATTTTTTTGGCAATCATTCGCATAAATATATAAATATATAACGGAGAGAGGGTCTTGAATGTTCATTCTGGCAGATAAAAATAAATAATCATCCGCAGTGCCAACGGTTGGTTAGAGGATTTTTAAGGCTAAGCGCTTATATTTGTTGTTCCTATTATAATTGGAGGGATATGTTTAATATTATTCTGTTTGGCCCTCCCGGCAGCGGTAAGGGTACACAAAGTGCCCGATTGGTAGAGCAATATGGGCTTATACATTTATCTACCGGCGACCTTTTACGGTCTGAAATTAGTCGTAAAACTGCGTTGGGAATGGAAGCGAAAGCTATCATGGATAGGGGCGAACTGGTACCGGATGCTGTTGTGGTAGGCATGATTGCCTCCGCACTAGATCATAATCCTATGGCCAAAGGGTTCTTATTTGATGGATTTCCCCGCACTGTTGCCCAAAGTGAAGCACTGGATAATCTTTTGCACCAGAAAAAAACTTCAATTGGCGTAGTGCTTGCTATGCAAGTGAGCGAAGAAGAATTGGTGAAGCGTTTGTTAAACCGCGGGCTTACTAGCGGACGAAGTGATGATAATAGCGAAGAAGTGGTTCGTGCCCGAATTGTGGAATACCACAAGAAAACTTCCGTGGTAGCTGATTATTACCGGAAATTTGATAAAGTGGTTGAAATTAAAGGAGAAGGATCCGTGGAAGAAATTCTTTTACTGCTTTGCAGCGAAATCGATAAACGGTTGTCTAATTAGTGGGGTTTTGTTTCTCTACAACCAACAACCAACTGCAATCCCGCCCATTTTTGGGCGGGATTTTTTGTTTCTGTTTGAATATCAATTAAAGATGTATATACTTTTAATTGATATAAATAATCTCTCTCTTTACAAATCGTCATATTGATATAAGGGGTCAATAGAAGTTCCAGCTGCCATTTCAAAAACCGGTTTTATCAGTCCATCCTTCAAGCCATACACCCAACCATGTATATGCGGGAAGCTTTCTCTTTGCCAAGCCCTTTGTATAATGGAGGTTTTTGCCAAGTGTTGTACCTGCTCTATAACATTTAGTTCTACCAGTCTATCGAAACGGGGTTCTTCTTCTTGAATGGCTTCAAGCTCATCCCGGTGCAAGCGGTAAACATCTTTTATATTTCTCAACCACATATTAAGCACCTGTTTAAAATCGTGGTTCGTCATAGCAGCTTTCACCCCACCACAGCCATAATGGCCACAAACAATCACGTGTTTCACTTTCAGGTAGGTAACGGCATAGTCGAGAACGCTCAGCAGGTTAACATCCGTATGCACTACCAGATTGGCCACATTTCTGTGCACGAATATTTCTCCGGGTTGTGTATTGGTAATTTCATTGGCAGGAACCCGGCTATCGCTGCAACCAATCCAAAGAAAATCCGGGGTTTGTATTTGGCTTAGTCGGTTAAAAAAATCGGGATCGTCTTCTACTTTCTCCTGGGCCCATGCTTTATTTTCTAGTAATAGTTTCTGATATGATTTCATGTTGATAGGTTTTTATTAATGGTAATTTTTTTCTTTTATTGAGCTGAGGCGGTTTGGGTATCTGGCAAAATAGCTGGCTGATTGATTAGTTGATGATTAGCGTTGTAATCATTTTTTTTCACTTCTACCCTAATGCGCAGTAAAGCCGCATGTTCTAAAAATTGATTGATTTCATCAATTACGTCTTTGTCAATATAATCCGCCCGGCTTGCATCTATCATTGCGAAAGAATCTGGGGGAATTAAATCTAACTTTGTTTTGATAATGGGTTTATTCAAAAAAGATACATCTTTTCTTAGTCGGAGCAGATAATTATTTTGGTCGGTTACAAAAACCACAGATGAGTGAAAATTACTGTACAGTACAAAAAATAGGCCTACCAAAATTCCCACTACTATACCAATCAGCAGGTCGCTTAGTAATATGGCTACAATTGTAACTACAAATGGGACAAATTGGTCCCACCCTTTTTTATAGAAGGCTCTGAAGAGGGAAACCTTTGCCAGTTTATAACCTGTAAATATCAATACAGCTGCCAGTGCTGAGAGGGGAATTTTATTGAGTAATCCGGGAATAAAAATTACGCTGAGTAGTAAGAATATCCCATGGAGTATGGTTGATAATTTGCGCGCTTACATTGGCAGAACTTCTAACAACCACAGAAGTGATCGGCAGTCCCCCAAAGAATCCAGACACCATATTGCCGATGCCCTGGGCCTTTAGCTCCCGGTTGGTAGGTGTAATACGCTTAAGCGGGTCTAATTTATCTACGGCTTCAATTCCCAATAAGGTTTCTAAACTGGCAACTACTGCTATAGTTCCGGCTGATATCCAAACTTCCTGTTTGGTTATATATTGCCAATCAGGGAATACAAAAAACGAAAAGAATGAAGTTAAACTGTCGGCAACCGGCAAGGTAACTAGGTGTTTCTTTTCCAGCACTTCTAAATGTAAAGGTGCTGCAAGCCATTGGTTGATAACTACTCCGGCGATTACTGCCAGAAGTGGTCCGGGAATCAGCTTCAGCAACTGGTTTTTTTTGATAAAACTCGTTTCCCAAAACCGTAATAAAGCAATCGACAGGATACCGGTTATGGCAGCGGTAGGCGTAATGTAATCGATGGCATTGCCGATAGCGGTAAATGTATTTTCCTGATTAGGCTGTAAAAAATTTTCATCCCCCTCAAAATTGGCATCATACCCAATCAGGTGGGGTAGCTGTTTCATAATTAAAATGATGCCAATAGCTGCCATCATGCCTTTGATTACTGAATTAGGAACGTAATCGCCAATAATACCTGCTTTTACAAAGCCCAGCACTATTTGAATGGTTCCTGCCAGCATCACAGCAAGTAAAAAGGCTTCGTATGCTTGTACCCTGGTAATTGCAAGGGCCACTATGGTGGTGAGCCCAGCTGCCGGTCCACTCACACTTAACTGTGAGCCACTCAATAGGCCGGTAACGATACCCCCTGCAATTCCTGCAATGATTCCCGAAAATAAAGTGGCCCCCGATGCCAGGGCAATGCCCAAACAAAGCGGTAAGGCTACTAATGTTACAACAAGAGACGCCGGCAGATCTTTGCCGATCGATTTAAAAATAGCTGTCATGAAAAGCGAAATAAGTTAAAAAATAAGCGTTTCCCTTAGTTACAACTTATTTAGATTGGGAGGGGGGATGTGGATTTCCGCCGCATGATTTTCGGGAATCTTCAGCCTGGCATTTTCTCTGGTAATTGCTAGGCTGTTATTTATTTGGGCCATGAGGTGATAACTTTCCTGCAACAATAAAGCAGTATCAATAGAAATGGCTTGTTCGCCATCTATTACCTCATCATTTGTCTGTTCCTGTCCGTCACTTTGCCAACAGCAAATGTGATAATCATTTACAGGAACGAATTGTACACTGAAAAGCAATATTAGGAAAGCAGTTAACCATTGTTTAGCCTTGAAATGAATATTGAGAAGCATGCGGATAAATATAGGGCAAGTTAAAAAGATATCGGCACGAAATGTATTAAATATTTAATCCCCCACAGGCACTGATTACTTGTCCGGTAATATACGAACTCATATCGCTTGCTAGAAACAGGGTGGTATCTGCTATTTCATTGGCAGAGCCAAATCGCCCCAACGGAATTTTTTTCAGAAACTCGGTAGCCGCCGCTCCTTCTTTTAAATAGTGCGTCATATCGGTTTCTACAAATCCCGGAGCAATTGCATTACAGCGAATGTTTCTGCTGCCCAGTTCGAGGGCGATTGATTTGGTAAATCCAATGATACCCGCCTTACTGGCGGCATAGCTGCTCTGTCCGGCATTTCCCCTAACACCTACAATTGAACTCATGTTGATGATACTTCCACTTCGTGCTTTCATCATGGGTTTAATCACCTGCTTCGTCATATTGTAAATACTTTTCAGGTTTATCATCATTACTTCATCCCATTGCTCCTCCGTCATCCGCATCAACAGATTATCTTTTGATATGCCGGCATTATTTACACAAACATCTATTTTTCCGAAAGTTTGCAGGGTATCTTGCACCAGTTGTTCGCAACTGGCAAAATCACCTGCATTGCTTTGCCGAACCAGCACCTGAACACCCAGTGCCTCTATTTCCTTACCAAGCTGAGCCGCTTTATCTGCGCTGCTGTAGCTCACATAGGTTACTACTAGATTACTTCCCTGTTCTGCCAATTTAAGTGCAATGGCTGCTCCAATTCCGCGGGCAGCTCCGGTAACAATCGACACTTTTCCTTCCAGTAATTTCATTTCTTATTTTTTTGCGTATAAAAGTAATTGAAATGGTTGAGTTCCGGGTGCTTACCGCAATTGTATTTCCTGTTCCCAGAGTTGCAAGATCTCATTAATGTATTGCCGTTCATTCGATAGCCGGGGTACTTTGTGCTGTCCACCCAGTTTGCCCTTGCTTTTTAGCCAACGGTTGAATAATCCAGTAGGTAATTGCCTAACAGTGGGCATTCTTAGGGCAATACTCTTGTGTCGTTTTGCCTCATAGTCGCTGTTAATTTGTTGCAGGGCGGTATCCAGTAATTGGGTGAATTCGGAAATATCTGCCGGCGGGGTTATAAATTCTATTAACCACTCATGAGCCCCATTACCCGCATCACTAAAATACACCGGGGCAGCAGTATAGTCGCTTACAATGGCACCGGTTGCCGCACAGGCCTGTTGAATGGCTTTATCGGCATTGTCGGCAATTACTTCTTCCCCAAATGCATTCATATATTGTTTAAGCCTTCCATTTACGATTACCCGGAATGGGAATAAACTTGTAAACCGAATCGTATCGCCAATGAGGTAACGCCACAGGCCTCCATTGGTGCTGATAACGGGTGCATAGGTTTTTCCTAATGCTACTTCATTCAATCCAACGGTTATTGGTTGGGGTTTCCCGTATTCCTCTATCGGCATGAACTCATAAAAAATACCATGATTCAGAAATAATAACATGCCCTCGCGAGAAAGGTCGTCTTGGGCAGCAAAAAATCCTTCACTTGCATTATAAATTTCAAGGTATTTACATCCTTCACCAATCAGTTGCTCAAACTGTTCGCGATAGGGGGTAAAGGATACCCCTCCATGTATATATAATTCCAATTGGGGCCAAACCTCCTTGAGTTGTTGCTTTCCGGTTATTTCTAATATTCTTCTGATTAATAAGAGGGTCCAGGTAGGAACGCCTGCAATAGAGGTAACGTCTTCCCGGATAGTTGCCTCCGCCAGCCGCTCAATTTTTGTTTCCCATTCGTCCATTAAAGCAATAGATAAATCCGGAGTTCTAATCCAGTTAGCCCAGATAGGGGTATTCTGCAATAACACCGCACTTAAATCGCCGAATTGTATTTCTTCATTCAGCTGACTGATTTGGTGACTCCCTCCAACGATTAATCCTTTGCCGGTTAACAAATCACTGTCTTCCTGCTTACGGTAATAGAGGCTCAGCACATCTTTGGATGCCTGAAAATGCCCATCTTCTAAACTTTCTTGAGAAACAGGTATAAACTTGCTTTTATCATGGGTTGTTCCGCTGCTTTTGGCAAACCAGTTGATGGGGGTATTCCAGAGCAGATTTTCCTCTCCCTGCATCATCCGCTCGATGTAGGGCTTTAGCATTTCGTAGTCGTGAATCGGAACGCGCTCTTTAAACTGCCGGATGGTAAACGTATTCTCTAGTCCATATTTTCTGCCAAATTCGGTGTATTGACCATGGGTTACCAGGTCTTGCAGCACTTCCCGCTGGATATCAATGGGCTGTTCAATCCATTGATCAATATGCCAGTTTCTAAACCTGGCTAGTCTTGATATGGCAGGACTCAGTAGTTTCATTACACCGGAAAAATAAGCAATGGAATTGAATTATCGAAAATCGGAATGGGAATCCCGATTATCAGCTATGGGCAGGAGGGGCTTCTTTACCCATTTCTATAATCCAGTCTTTGCGACGCAATTCAAAATTGGTGCCCAGATAGAGTCTTCTTACCTGTTCGTCTTCTGCCAGTTCTTCTGCCGTTCCGTGCTTGAAAATTTTTCCTTCAATCAGCAAATAGGCTCTGTCGCAGATCGAGAGGGTTTCATTCACATTGTGGTCAGTAATCAGGATGCCGATATTTTTATACTTTAGGCGGGCTACCACACTCTGAATATCTTCTACCGCAATGGGATCTACGCCTGCAAAAGGCTCATCCAGTAGTATGAATTTTGGATTTACGGCAAGCGCCCGGGCAATTTCTGTTCTTCTGCGTTCTCCACCGCTCAAACTATCGCCATTATTCTTTCTTACCTGGTGCAGGTTAAATTCGTCGAGCAAACTTTCCAGCTTGATTTTTCTTTCCTGCTTCGAGAGTTTCGTCATTTCTAAAACCGCCATGATATTATCTTCCACCGATAATTTTCTAAAAACACTGGCTTCCTGGGGAAGGTAGCCAATCCCCATTTGGGCTCTTTTATACATGGGCAAACGGGTAATGTCTTCATTATTCAACATCACCGAACCAGCATCGGGTTTAATTAAACCCACTACCATATAAAAAGTAGTGGTTTTCCCGGCACCATTGGGCCCTAATAGTCCCACAATCTCTCCCTGTTTTACTTCAACAGAAACCTGATTTACAACGGTTCTGCCCTTGTAACTTTTAACCAGATTATGGGTATGTATACGTGGGTTCACAGTAATTATTTGCTACAAAAATAGCAATAAACTCGTCATTGCAGTGAACCCAAAGCTCTTTACACTGTTACAGATATCACTATTGTTGATGTATATTGCAGTCGTTTTGTTAAAAATTGCTATTTCTTACCCGTGCAACCGGTTTCATTATGAAGATTACTGAACACATAGCCAACGCAAAAGATACCCTGATTTCTTTCGAAGTGCTTCCGCCACTGAAGGGAAAAACTATTCATTCCTTATACGAGCATCTCGACCCACTGATGGAGTTTCGCCCACCATGGATTAATGTTACTTATCACAGAAGTGAAACCATGTTTAAGAAAAAAAATGATGGCACTTTTGAAAAAGTGGAAGTTCGCAAAAGACCCGGTACCGTGGGTATTTGTGCAGCCATTATGAACCATTATCAGGTAGATGCAGTTCCCCATATCATTTGCGGAGGATTTACCCGTCGCGAAACAGAAGACGCCCTGATAGATCTAGATTTTTTGGGAATTGATAATGTGTTGGTGTTACGCGGGGATGCTCCCAAAAACGAAGCTTCCTTTGAGCCCGAAAAAGGAGGTAATATTTATGCCATTGATTTATTGGCGCAGGTAACCGGAATGAATAATGGAATTTATCTAGACGAAGACATTAAGAACGGCGGTAAAACTAAATTTTGTGCCGGGGTTGCCGGATATCCCGAAAAACATTTTGAGGCACCCAACCTGGAAATTGATTTGGAGCGAATGAAGCAAAAAGTGGCGGCAGGGGCCGAATACATTATGACGCAGATGTTTTTCGACAATGAAAAATTTTATGCCTTTGTAAAAATGTGCCGCGATATGGGCATTACCGTACCCATTATTCCCGGATTAAAGCCGCTGACCAATAAAAAACAATTATCGGTACTGCCAAGAATCTTTCATGTAGATATTCCTACTGAATTATCCAATGCCATTAACCAATGTAAAACGGATGCCGATTGTGAAAAAGTAGGAACCGAATGGCTGGTGCATCAAAGTAGGGAACTGAAAAAATTCGGAGTACCGGTGTTGCACTACTATACCTTAGGCAAGCCCAAAGTGATTCGGGATGTAGTGCAGCAAATTATGTAATCAGCTTGCCCGCTAACTCTTCTCCTTGAGCTTTATTTTCATGATTTCATCAAACTGCTCCATACTCAGCTGTTTTCCGATGATGCGCTTTTCTTTATCCAGCAGATAAAAAGTGGGCGTTTTATAGATGTCGTAGGCTTGCCGGAAATTCATCTGCCCAGCTTTCTCTGCTTTAATCCGCACTTCTTTGCTTTCGTGGGTGTGGTACCAGCCGGTTAATTTGTTGTCTTTAACAAATCTTTTCCAGCTAGTAAACTCAGGCTCATTAATGTTTACCGCATATATCGCTACACCCATTGCTTTCCATTTGGCGCGATAGAATGAGTCGAGGCGGGGAACTTCTGTTTTACAGTGTCCGCAGGTAGGATCCCAAAAAGCTACCAGTGTAAAGTTGGCATTCACACCATACAGTGGAGTGATTCTTCCGGAACTGTCGGGAAAGTCCATCGCGTAAGCTTGCACCCCAATTTGATTGGCCATCAGGTTATAGGCTCTTTCAAAAACAATTTTTTTATTAGAGGCATCCAGTAAAGTAGAGTCGCCTTTGGAATAAAAATTTTCGAATAAAAACACAAATACTTTGTCCTGACCCATATACTGCGGGTTCATGTATTGCTTGGTAAACTTATTCAACAGATAAGGAAACATTTCTTTTCCAGGCCGGGCCGAAAGCAACATATAGTTTACCTCTTTAATAATAGAGTCTGCTTCAATGGGAATTAAGTTTTTAAAATATTCATCCACTTTCGGCTCAAAAAATTGGGTATGTAATAACCGGTCGTCCGAAAAATCTACATCATCCCAGTAATGACCTTTCACATACCGATAGGGGTAAGTTGAATCGGGTTTCCCTTTTACAATCGGTATTTCTGGAACGTTGGGTCTTTTGTTACAACTGAAAAGGGCAGCCAGCAAAGAGCCTGAATATTTATCAATAATGCTATCCCGATACCCATCCATTCGCTTGGTGGTTTTGGCATAAGCCTCTCTCAAGTTGGTAGTATCTTTTTTGGTTTTTTCTTTCTTTTCATTAAAGTCCTTTTCGCCTTCCTGCATCAACTTTTCCTGAGCGGCAGAAAACCTTTTGTATTGCTCATACATTTTATTTTCTTCCGAACCAGTAAAATGGGCTTTAATAGTTTCTTTGTTAGAAGTGTCGGCTTCAATTCTAAATTGCTGTTTATCGTCCATCAGGAGGTCGAACTGAATTTGATATCCCGCCAAATTGGTAACAACAAAGTAAATGCCTCCGGTGAGTTTGGCAGGGCTCGCAAAAACACCTTCGCTTTTTTCATTTAGTTTGGCAGAATCAAATAAGGCCATCTGGGTGCCATAGTAACTACCCAGGTATACCGTTGTGTTCTTCAGAGGAGTCAGCTTGATGCTGATATTTCGTCCATTGCCTGATTGGGCTATTGCGTTTACTGCCAAAACAATTAGGGCGAGAAAGGGGATGATTTTTTTAAACATATGTCTATCTAAACTTGGTGAGTATTGAATGATTCTTCTTAAAGTGGGTGCAAATTAAGGAAAGATTCAATTCTTTTCTTTTGTATCCTGCATCCTGTTTACCTTTGTGAACGTGAAAAAACAGCGAAAAGCGGTATTGCTTGAAAATCTTTCTGTAACAGAATATGCCGCAGAAGGAAAGTCGTTGGCAAAACTGAACGGAAAGGTAATATTTATTGAAGGGGCCATTCCGGGCGATATTGTTGATGTATTGTTAAAAAAAAATAAAACGGATTGGGCAGAAGGGGTTGCTGTGCGTTTTCACCAGTATTCTCCTCAGCGGCAAACTCCCTTTTGTGCACATTTTGGGGTTTGCGGAGGATGCCAGTGGCAAATGTTACCCTACGCATTGCAGTTGACTTACAAACAAAGGCAGGTACTTGATAATTTACAAAGAATTGCCAAGGTTGAATTGCCCGAGCCGGAACCGATTATTGGGGCCGAAAAAACCACCCATTACCGAAACAAACTAGAGTATACTTTTGGCGATCGGAAATATATTCCCCCAGAAGAGTTTTCCCGCATGAAGGCTTCCGGAGAGCCATTGGATGCGATGCCGGGTGCTGGAGGATTTCATGCCAGGGGTTTCTTTGATAAAGTAGTGGCTATAGATACCTGCCATTTACAGGATGAACCCACCAATCTGATACGCAAAGCGGTGCAGGATTTTGCCATTCAGCACCAACTTCCTTTTTATAACCCCCGTTCTCATGCAGGCTGGCTGAGAAATATGCTTATCCGAAATACCACTACCGGCGAATGGATGGTAAATGTGATCATTGGCTATCCTTTGCCCGACCTTCAGCAGGAGTTGAGTACCCTGTTATTATCTGCTTTCCCTCAAATTACTACCTTATTAATTACGGTAAATGCCAAGCACAATGATAGTTTGCAAGGCCTAGAACCCCAGGTAGTTTTTGGAAAGGGATATATTACAGAGCAATTGGAACATTTCAGGTATATTATTAGTAGCCAGTCTTTTTTTCAAACCAATACCTACCAGGCCGAGCAGCTATATCGCCTAATTCGTGAAATGGCAGAACTAAACGGCAGTCAGGTTGTTTATGATTTGTATTGTGGAACCGGCAGCATTGGAATATTTCTCAGCGAAAAAGCAGCCAAGATTGTTGGGGTAGAAGTGGTGCCCGAAGCCATTGTGGATGCGCAGAGAAATGCGGAACTGAATGGAATTCGGGAGGCGCGATTTTTTGCCGGAGATGTGGTAGCTATTTGTGATGATGCGTTTTTTGAAAGGGAAGGGAAACCCGATGTAGTAATTACCGATCCACCTCGCGCCGGTATGCACGAAAAATTGGTTCGCAAGCTGCTAGAAATGGAAGCGCCCCTGATTGTATATGTGAGCTGCAATCCGGCAACGCAGGCAAGAGATCTGGCATTGCTCAACGAAAAATATCGGGTAACCCGCAGCAGGGCAGTGGATATGTTTCCCCATACCCTGCATATCGAGAACAAGCCAGATTGACGGGAGCCCGCCACACGCTGGCGAGG
>JAPLEI010000001.1 GCA_026391195.1 Bacteroidota bacterium
AAGGAAAACATTACACTGCTAAAATATTCAAATGTTGGTTTACTTCCAAGATTCAATAAAATTTTAACAGTGTAATGTTCTTTTTACTATTTTAAAACGAGGCTAGGGTAGCCTGAATAGCAGTAAAATCGGGTAAATCACCGGGGGTAGCACAGGTTTCTGCATATTGAATATTACCGTCAGCATCTATTACAAAAGCAGCTCGCTTGCTTACTCGCTGCATTTCAAAAGCAGGGAAAACATCATACAAAACGTCAAAAGCACTAGAAGCATCGCGATTATAATCGCTTAGCAGTGGGAAATTTAATTGTTGCTCCTCTTTAAACTTAGCCAATGTAAATAAAGAATCTACTGAGATACCAAGCACAGTAGCTTTACTGGAGTTGTAAACTGCCAGGTTATCTCTTACACTGCACAATTCTTTTGTACAAACGCCGGTAAACGCGGCCGGAAAAAATAGAATTACCACTGGAGTACCGCGAAAAGAAGAAAGGGATACTTTATTTTTTTCACTATCGTATAAAGTGAAATCGGGGGCTGGACTGCCAACTTGAATGCTCATATGTATTAATTTAAGTTACAAATGTACAAATCGCCTAGAATTATAACCTGAATTGTTTAAGGTTTGCGGGCACTATCGGCAGAAACAGCCGGTGCAGAAGTACTTCCCCCCTGACCATACCTTTGAAAAGATCGATTTTTTTCTCGGGTTGCATACTGATCGAGCGTGTCTATCAATTCTTTCATTTGCAGGGGATGCGCTTCATAATAAGCGAATGCCTTATAAAAAGTAGTCCGGCTAATTTTATGGTAGGCAAAAATCGTTTCGTAATATGTCAGGTTCTTTTTTTGTATACGAATTGTACTGTCTTTCCCCTGTTGAACTGCATATAATTCATCGGCCTTCAGCATATCCCATACAATTACTTTCATCTGATTGATGGAAAGCACCTGTTCATTGCCACCTCCCTTGCAGGCAGCTAGAAGCCCCCCTATAGTAATTAGAAAAAAAAGTATCAGCGTGCGTGTATACATCAAAAGAAGATTTGTAGTTTATTTCATTCCATTCAAACGGTTTCTATGCAATAGGATATAAGAAAATGGGATGCCTTCCATTACTTCAATTGCTGTTTATAAGCGGGGCCATTTATAATATCCAGTTCAGATAAAACCTGAATGGCCCGCGAACGTTCTTCGGGAGTGCCCTTTTTAAATAATGCAATTAATTCCTGCATTTTACCCTGCATAAAAAATTGCAAAATCATGGTATTGGCATTTTCCTTATTAAATGCCTGCAACTGAATTAAACTCTGCATTACATTTTTACGCGCTTCCTCTTCATTATCATACCACTTATCCATACCGGCACGATAATAAGAGTAAATCACATCGTGCACGATATTATACCGGTTATTGATCAGATTTTCATTGAGCCAGTAACGGTTGCGCAATCCATCAAAAACCCGCCATCCACTTAAACCCTTACCTTCGGGTGCATTATTAATTATGTTCTGTGCTTTCCGAAAAAATGCCTCCCCCCCTTTCGGAGAAAAAGAATCATAATCTAATCCGATAATCATGTAGGCATAATAGGCAAAAATGGCGGTTAGATTAGCCGCTACCGGATCGTTCCCCTGTATCCGGCTTTCATTGAATTCTACAGGCTGAAACTCCTGATACTTAAAAGTTACTTCAGCATCCAGAAAATTTACCAAGGCACACTGATAGCTGCTGTTATAAACCGGCCGAGCAGCCTGAACGGTGAGCGTTGCTTTATATACATTGGG
>JAPLEI010000028.1 GCA_026391195.1 Bacteroidota bacterium
AACGGTGTAAAAAAAGCAGTATCCTGGATTGGCAATTTTGAGCAAACAGCGGCTGAATTAGCAATTGAAAACGGATATGAGTATGTGATATGTGGCCACATCCATCAACCTCAGCACCGAATTATTAAAACAGAGAAAGGTTCGGTGGTTTATCTGAATAGTGGCGACTGGATAGAAAACCTGACTGCATTGGAATACGACCATTGCACATGGACCATCTATCAGCATGAGGAACAAAACGAAAAATCCAGCAAGCGAAAAACCCCCGTAGTACCTATGCGTAAACCATTATCCATCGAAGATCTGCTGACCGAACAATTAATATTGAACGCTACTTCTTTAAAATAGTTACTATGAAAATTTTATACGCTGTACAGGCTACCGGAAATGGACATATCGCTAGGGCGAAAGAAATACTTCCCTACCTGAAAAAATATGGTGAAGTGGATGTTTTCTTAAGTGGCAGCAACTGCCATCTTCCAGTAGACTTGCCTATCCGTTTTCGTAGTAAGGGATTGAGCTTGTTTTATGCTCCTATGGGGAAACTAGATTATTGGAAAATCGCCAAAGAACTGCAAATAGGCAAAGCCATCCAGGAAGCGAGAAGTTTACCGGTAGACAACTACGATTTAGTAATCAATGATTTCGAAAGCATTACTTCTTTAGCCTGCAAATTAAGAGGTAAAGCCAGTATAGGTTTTGGACATCAGGCAAGTTTTCAGAGTGCACTTACCCCGCGTCCCGAAAAAAAAGACAGGTTTGGTGAAATGATTTTGCGGTATTATGGATGGGCACAGGAATATGTTGGTCTGCACTTCGATTCTTATGATAATGATATTTATAATCCCATTATCAAGGAACAGGTATTACAAGCAAATCCGATAGACAAAGGCCATATTACTGTTTACCTACCTCATTATGGGTTGCAGGAAATACAGAAGGAACTGATAAAAATGGATGGCATTCGATTCGAAATCTTTTCTCCCCATGTACAATCGCCTTTTACCGAAGGGAATTGCTTTTATTATCCGGTAAACAATACAGCATTTACTACCAGCATGATTGAAAGCAGGGGCGTTATAACCGGAGCAGGTTTTGAAACACCTGCAGAAACGCTATACTTGGGAAAAAAGTTATTGGCACTTCCAATTAGAGGCCAGTATGAGCAGCTTTGCAATGCAGCTGCATTAACTAAAAGAAATATACCTGTATTACTTAAAATGGATCATACTTTCCACGAACATGTATCCAGCTGGCTATCTGCACCCCTTCCGCAATCCCTGACCCTTACTCATTCAACTGAACAGTTGATTAGATTGGTAGTAGAAAAGGGTTATGCTTTAGGTAAATCTGCAAATTATCAGGAAAACTTCTCTCAGCTTGCAACAGGCTTATAATTAAATTAAGCTTATAGAAGTTAGTTTTTTCAAAATTTAATTTGTAATACTACCCCTCATTTCGCTTGTTTACATTTCGGTAACAATTGCATAACGCTATCATCATATTTGTTAAACAATATGTTAAAGGGTTGTCAATAGTTTTGTTATCTAATTAATTAAAAAAATTATGGGCAAGCAATCAAAACTAACATGGGTATTCTCTACCCTCCTATTTATGTGTATTGGCCTAACCGCCTTTTCACAGAATATTCAGGTAAAGGGAAAAGTAGTAGATGCCGAAACCGGCAAACCAATTGAAATGGCTAGTGTAGTTGTTGCTGGCCAAAATTTAAATGCAAAAACTAATAACGCAGGTGAATTTCAATTGGATGGTGTTAAAAGTAGCAGCGCAATCACAGTTTCTATTGTTGGATACAACAGTCAGAAAGTAGTTGCCAATGGTTCTTTTATTTCAGTTAAATTAGAAAGAGTAGCTGAAAATTTAAATGAAATTGTAGTAACCGCACTTGGTATTAAGAAAGAAAAAAGAAAATTAGGGTACTCAACTCAAGAAGTTAAAGGTGCTGATTTAGTTAAAGCCCGGGAAATTAACCCTATTAACAATTTAGTAGGTAAAGTTGCCGGATTAACGGTTGGTATTAATAATGAAATGCTCAGACAACCAAACCTTGTATTAAGAGGTGGTCGGGTGAATTTAATAGTAGTGGATGGTGTACCTATTAACTCAGATACCTGGAATATCAGTCCTGATGACATTGAAAGTTACAACGTTCTGAAAGGACCTGTTGCCAGTGCCTTATATGGCTATCGTGGTCAAAATGGTGCCATCATTATCAATACAAAAAAGGGAACCAAAGACAAAAGAGGTTTTTCAGTTGAAGTGAATAGCAGTACCACTGTTCAAAAAGGCTTTATTGCATTACCTAAAACACAAGATGAGTATGGCCCTGGCGACCATGGTACGTATGCTTTCGGTGACGGTTTAGGTGGTGGCATCAATGATGCTGATTATGATGTTTGGGGACCGAAATTTGAAGGACAATTAATTCCTCAGTACGATAGCCCGGTAGATCCAGTAACAGGAAAAAGATCAGGAACTCCTTGGACTGCTCGCGGAAAAGACAATTTGAAAAGATTTATTCGTCCAGGTTTATTGAATACAACTAATATTGCCATTGCGTCTTCTTCAGAAAAAGCAGATTTAAGATTTTCTGTTAGCAATAGCTACAACAAGGGCTTATTACCTAATACTAGCCTGAATACTACCAACTTAAACCTTGCGTCTACCCTTCGTTTCAACTCGAAGTTAACTTTAGATGCGAATATCAATTACAATAAGCAGTATTCAGATAATTTCCCTGATGTTGATTATGGTCCGAACTCAATCATCTACAATATCACAATTTGGGGTGGTGCTGACTGGAACATTGACGATATGAGAGATTATTGGCAGAAGGGTAAAGAAGGTGTTCAGAGTAACTATGCTGAATATCAAAGATACCACAACCCTTACTTTATGGCCTATGAGTGGCTGAGAGGGCATTACAAAAATGATATTTATGCCTATACAACACTTAGCTACAAAATAAATCCTTATTTGGATGTATTGGCAAGAACTTCAGTAACCACCTATGATCTGTTAAGAAATGAGAAAATGCCGTTTTCTGCTCACCCTTATGGAAGAGAAGAAAATAAAGGAGATTACAGAGAAGACAGAAGATCTTTATTTGAAACCAATACCGAATTAAGAGCAAATTTCAAAACACCGTTAATTGCTAAATTTTTCGGAATATCTGGTTTTGCCGGAACCAATTTCCGTCAGTTTAATTATACTTCCAGTTTTGTAACTACCAATTACTTGAACGTTCCAAACGTGTATAATTTTGCAAATAGCAGAAACCCAGTAATGGCTTACAACTTTGCTTCTGAAATGAGAGTTAACTCTTATTTATACTCAGTAGACATCGAAGCTGGTAAATATGCAAATTTGAATATCACAGGAAGAAGCGACAAATTGTCTGCGTTGAACAAAAACAACAATTCATTTTTCTATCCTTCTTTCAACCTGAGCACTGTATTAAATGACTATATAGATTTACCGAAGAGCATCAATTTATTGAAGTTCCGTGCCTCTTATGCGAAAGTTAGAGGTGGTGGTAGCTTTGTGTCTGACTATATAGGTTCAACTCCTAATAATGCATTCCCATTAGGTTATGGTCAACAGTACCAATCAACTTATGGTGGACCAACCTATACATATGCCGGTGTATATTCTACCGGAACTGGATATAACAATACCACTCAAGCAATTTATACCAACACATTGGTTGACAGTGATGTAAAGCCAGACGATCGTTCAAGTATAGAAGTAGGTGTTGAAGGACGCTTTTTAAACAATCGTTTAGGATTTGAGGCTAGCTATTATGAATATGCGGATGGGCCTCAGATTTTTAGCAAGGCAATTTCTCAATCAACCGGCTATGCTTCTTACGTAGTAAATGGTACAAAAACTAAGCGTAGTGGTTTTGATTTAACCATCAATGGTAGTATCCTGAAGAAAGCAAATGGCTTAAACTGGGATGCGACTTTAAATATGGGTTCATTTAAGAACGTGTTAACTGAATTACCAGCTGGTGTAAATGCACTTAATACTTTTTACACACAGGGAATGAGAACAGATGCTGTGTATTTTAAATTGATGGCAAGAAATAACGACGGACAAATTATCAATGATGCAGGTGGAAGACCTATCTATCTGCCAGTTGCACAATTTGCAGGTTATTCCAATCCAAAATTAGTATGGGGCTTGAATAACAAATTTTCCTACAAGGCTTTCACATTAAACATTGCATTTGATGGACGAGTTGGTGGTATTATGGAAGATTATGTTAGAAAGAAAACTTTCCAGGGTGGACGCCATATCGAAACCGTTCAAGGTGCTATGGGTGACGCTAGATATCAAGACTACAAAGGAGTTAAATCTTATGTAGGAGAAGGGGTATTTACAGCTGATGCCATCAAGTATGATGCTGTAACTGGCAAAATTACCAATATGGATGCGCTTAAATTTACTTCTAACACTACCAAAACCTACTTGCAAGATTATATCAGTCGCTTACATGGAAATCCAGAGCCAAACATAATGAGCAAAACTTTCTTCAAAATGCGTGAAGTGGTGTTAACGTATGAGTTACCATCTACTTTATTTAAAAAGAGCATATTTAAGAGAGCAACTGCTTCTTTTGTAGGAAGAAATTTATTATACTGGATGCCGGATAGCAAGTTTAAAGATGTGGATATTGACCAATATCCAGGTGAGTCTTCCATTGGATTACAAACGCCAACTACACGGTCGTATGGTTTCAATGTAAACTTCATTTTTTAATCAACTTTAATTTTACTACAATGAAAAAAATAATTCAAATAAGTTTACTGCTACTATTAGTAGGTGGTATCAGTTCTTGTAAAAAATCGTTCGATTCGCTTGCGGATGACCCCAATCGTGCAACAAGCGTTCCGGCTAACCTGATTTTAAATTCAGTTCTATCTGAATTTTCAAGAGGTGCCTTTAATTCAACCCAGCGCTGGAATCAGTTTTATGACTGTAACTATGCCTATTATGGAAACAATGAATATAACTGGACAGGATATTCCTATAATAATTACAACGTATTAAAGAATATCGCAAAGATGGAAGAAGAGGCGAAAAAATCAGTAGCATCGCCAAATCCATATACAGCATTAGGGAAATTTTTACGCGCTTTTTTCTTGTATGATTTAACCATGAATTTGGGTGATATTCCCGTTTCAGAAGCTTTAAAAGGATTGGATGTGGTAACTCCTAAATACGATACCCAAAAAGACGTATTTAAAACAATTCTGTCTTTATTAGACGCTTCGAATGATGAAATCGCTACAATCACTAAAAGCAATTACGTATTAGCTAACGACTTTTATTATGGCAACAATTTGTTGAAATGGCAAAAAGCGATTAATGCTTTTAAACTTCGTGTGTTAATTCAATTAAGCTTGAAAGATGCGGATGCAGATTTAGCCATCAAAGCAAAATTTGCTGATGTAATCAACAATCCTACTAAATATCCAATTTTTGGTAGCGATGCAGAAAGCATGTTCTATACATACAATAGTCAATATAATAAGTATTCAACCAATCCAGACAATTTTGGATTTGATGCTACCCGTTACAATATGAGCAGCACTTATCTGAATACTTTAACAACTTTAAAAGATCCAAGAACATTCTTCACTGCTGAGCCAGCTGCTGAAAAATTAAATGCAGGTATCCCATCCAATAGCTTTGATGCTTTTGTTGGTGCAGGTAGTGGAGAAGATCTTGCAACGATGAGTGCCAATGCTAATTTGGGAAAATATTCTTTTATCAATCGTAAAAGATATTACCAAACATACACTGCTGAGCAAACTGCGCAAATTGGTTATACTGAAATGTGTTTCAACATAGCTGAAGCCGTTAACAGAGGTTGGATCAGCGGTACAGCAGAAACCTGGTATCAAAACGGTATTAAAGCCAATATTGCCTTTTATGGTATCAAAGAAGGAGCAAACACGGTAACTTTTCAAAAACCCGGTGGTGGTTTGTTTGAATCGGTAACGAGCTCTATCAATTATGCATATGCTGATTATTATGCACAAACAGAGGTAAAGTATAAAGGAAATACTGCAGATGGTTTAAAGCAAATATTATTGCAAAAATATTTAGCCTTCTATCAGAACAGTGGATTTGAAGCCTACTATAACTGGAGAAGAACCGGAGTTCCTACTTTCCACGTAGGGCCAGGCACTGGAAATAGCCAACGTGTTGCTCTTCGTTTTCAATATCCAAGTGCAGAGAGAAATGTAAACAAAGCCAATGTGGAAGCTGCCATCAGCTCTCAATTTGGAGGTACAGACGACATCAATGCTAAAATGTGGTTGATTAAATAATCTTCCCCATTCGATATTTTATTATTATTTTTTACTAAAGAAACGAGGTAATTAATTACCTCGTTTCTTTCTTATTAGAATTTAAATGAAAAAATCTGTAAAAGTTTTATTACTAGTTTTCGGGTTACATGCAGGCTTTTTTAGCAGTAATGCATCTGCTCAGCAGCAAACAGAAAACCTCATTATCGTTACCTTAGACGGGATGCGCTGGCAGGAAGTATTTAGTGGAGCAGATAAAGCCCTTTTATCCGACAAACGATTTACACAAGATAGTACTGGAGCATTTGCAAAATATTGGAATGAGGACCCAACCATCAGAAGAAAAAAGATTTTTCCATTCTTATGGTCAACCCTGGCCAATAATGGTCAGTTGCTAGGAAACAGAAACTTGGGAAATAAAGTTAATAATGCGAATCCTTACAAGTTTTCCTATCCGGGTTACAATGAAATTTTTACCGGATACCCTGATACATTGGTAAATTCAAACAACAAGATTTTAAATAAAAATACTAATGTGCTGGAATTTATCCATCAACAACCAGCATTTAATAATAAAGTTGCTGCATTTACTACCTGGGATGTTTTCCCGTATATTCTAAATAAAGAAAGAAGTGGACTATATGTAAATTCCGACCACGATACACTTAGTTCCTCGGTAAACAATTATCAATTACTGAACGATTTCCAGCGATTAAGTCCGCGCCCAATTGGGGTTCGTCCAGACGTTATTACCTATCTTGCTGCAAAAGAATATTTAAAAACCAAGAGACCCAGAGTACTTTATATAGCATTCGACGAAACCGATGAGTTTGCGCATGGAGGACTATATAATCAATATTTGCTGAGTGCAAGTGCACAGGACCAAATGATTGCTGACTTATGGAATTGGGTACAATCGGAACCAGGGTACAAAGGCAAAACAACCCTTATCGTAACTTGCGATCATGGAAGGGGAGATGCCATCAAGGAGAACTGGAGAAACCATGGTGAAAAAATTCCCGATGCGGGCGAAATTTGGGTCGCGATTATGGGGCCGGATACTGCACCTGCCGGAGAGAGAAAAGATGCCATACAGGTTTATCAGAAACAACTGGCAGCCACTTTCGCAAAATTACTGGGCCTTACTTTTACAGCCAATCATCCCGTTGCCGAACCAATCGAATCCGTTATAAAAAATAAATAAATGAAGCCCGAATTAGCCAAAGAGCATGCAAGAACCATTATATCCTTATATGAGCAATTTGGTAAGGAGGATTATATTGGTGAAAATGTTTCTCAAATTGAACACATGTGCCAATCTGCCCAATTGGCCATTGACCAAGGTTACGATGAAGAAGTGATTTTGGCTGCTTTTTTACATGATATTGGTCATTTGTGTGAACACATACTCCCCACAAAATCGATGGAGGGATATGGGGTACACGCGCATGAAAAAATTGGGGCTGCATATTTAAAAGACTTGGGATTTTCAGAAAGACTGGTTAAGATGGTTGCTTCACATGTGGCTGCAAAAAGATACCTAACCTATAGATTTCCCGACTACTATCAGCAACTTTCAGAGGCCAGTAAACAAACACTTATCCTACAGGGAGGCGTTATGTCGGAAATGGAAGCCGAAGAATTTGAATCAAATCCCAATTGGGAAATATATATAGCATTAAGAAGATGGGACGAGCAAGCCAAAGTAAATGATATTCCGGTTCCTACACTTCTTCCCTTCGAAAATCGCATCATTCATCACTTGGAAAACCAAGATTAATGAAGGAAACGCTCAATGCTTACTTACCTAAACCAGCCACTCGAGTTGCATTGTATGCCGCGCTATTATCTTTTCTTACCTATGCCTCTGTGTATGCCTTCAGAAAACCATTTACAGTAGGCACTTTTGAACAGGAAGACAGAGTATTTGGAATACCTTATAAGGATGCTTTGGTTATTGCACAAGCCCTTGGATACATGATCAGCAAATTCTATGGTATCCGCTTTATCGCTGAGTTGGGAAAATTCGGTAGGGGCAATTTAATTATATTATTGGTTACAATTTCCTGGATAGCCCTCTTACTATTTGGCATTACTCCAGCACCCTGGAATATTGTATTCCTTTTTTTGAATGGCTTTCCGCTGGGTATTATCTGGGGTATTTTATTTTCTTATATTGAAGGCAGAAAAGCTACAGATTTTATTGGAGCTGCCCTGGCTGTTAGCTTTATATTTTCTTCTGGTTTTGTAAAAACAGTAGCAAAATGGCTTTGGATAACTTTTCCAATTTCAGAAAAATGGATACCTTTTGCCACAGGAGCGCTGTTTATTATCCCCCTGATTTGTTTTGTTAAGCTACTGGAAAAAATCCCTCCCCCCTCCGAAGAAGATAGGCTATTAAGGGTTGAAAGATCCCCTATGAATAAGGAGGAAAGAAAAGTTTTTTTTGGGAAATATGCTGCCGGCCTAGTGCTGCTTATTTTTGTGTACATCGTACTCACCATTTTCCGAGATATTCGCGACAACTTTGCCGCTGATATTTGGAAAACACTGGGATATGGTTCTCTGCCATCCGTTTTTTCAAAAACAGAAATACCCATTACCCTCATGGTGTTGGTATTAATGGGCAGCATGATGTTGATTAAAAACAATACCCGCGCTTTTATACTTACTCACTATTTAATTATCGTTGGCTTTCTGATTGCCGGTATCAGTTCAATGCTTTTTGTGATGCATTTGCTGGATCCCATCCCGTGGATGACTTTGGTAGGGTTGGGTTTGTATATGGGATATATCCCCTTCAATTGCCTCTTATTCGAACGACTGATTGCAGCTTTTCGTCAGCCCGGTAATATCGGATTTCTGATGTACCTAGCAGATTCATTTGGCTATTTGGGCAGTGTTGTTATTATTATTGCAAAAACCTTTATGAAAAACACGAATAGCTGGACATACCTCTATAGTAATGGGGTGATTATTTTTTCAGTTATTGGAATATGCGCTACAATAGCTGCCCTAATTTATTTTAAAAAAAAATTGAACCTAATTGCTAAAAATCAACAGTATGCAGTCAACTAAAGCCATTGTAATTGGAGCCGGAATTGTTGGCTTGGCAACTGCCCGTGCCTTGTCTTTAAAAGGATATGCAGTTACGGTTATTGAAAGAACCGATAAAGCCGTAGGTGCTTCTATCCGAAATTTTGGGATGCTCTGGCCTATTGGACAAACCTCAGGAAAGATGTATCAGCGTGCAATTCGATCGAAACAAATTTGGAAAGAAGTAGCAGATAGTACAGGACTTCCCTATCTGGAAAATGGCAGTTTACATACCGCGTATCACGCCGATGAATGGCAAGTATTACAGGAATTAGCAGCCGAATTTAGTAAAGAAAACAGGCCAGTTTCTTTATTAAATATAAGCGAAATGCAAGAAAAATTTTCCGGATTACAAACGGAAGGCTTATTGGGAGGACTGTACAGTTCTACAGAAATGATTGTAGATCCTAGGGAAGCCATTGCAACTGCTGCAGCTTATTTGGAAGAATTTTTAGGCGTTCAGTTTATATGGGGGAAACAGGTGAATGAAGTAACCAGCCATTCCGTTCGCTCAGGAAAAGAAATTTATAAGGCAGACATTGTTTGTATTTGTAATGGAGCCGATTTTGAAACCCTTTTTCCGGAAATATTTAACGAATTACCCATCACGAAATGTAAACTACAAATGCTCCGGTTTGTTTCGGATCAACCTGCTTTTACCATTGGCACTTCGGTATGTGGTGGCCTTTCACTCATTCATTATAAAAGTTTTACAGCAGCCGCTTCCCTTCCAAAACTAAAGCAACGTTATGAAATGGAAATGGCCGAATACCTGAACGCTGGCATTCATGTGATGGTTTCTCAAAACAAACGTGGTGAGCTAACGGTGGGCGATTCGCATGAGTATGCAAAAACGTTTGAACCATTCGACAGTGCGCACATCAACCAACTGATTCTAGCGTATTTGCAAACTTTTATGCACTCGAAGCAGTGGCAATTGATTCAGACCTGGAATGGAGTGTATCCTAAAATGACCAACGGAGAAACGGATTTGTTTTTACAACCTGAGCCGGGAGTTTATATAATCAATGGATTGGGTGGAGCAGGTATGACCCTTTCGTTCGGTTTTGCAGAAGAAGTAGTATCTACTTTATAATTATATGATAGTTATGAAAAAAATAGTATTCTCGTTCATCATTTTGCTTCTATCCGTAGTGCAGATATATGCCCAAACTCTTCAGGAACTAAATGCTAAAAGGATTGGACTACCCAATGGTTGGAACCTTACTCCGGTAGGAAGCAGCCTGCCATTAGGAGATTTACCACTGAACCTCGCAGTTGCCCATTCAAAAAAATATATGGCGGTAACGAATAATGGACAAAGCACCCAAACCTTGCAATTAATTGATATAAAAAATAAAAAGGT
>JAPLEI010000151.1:0-2244 GCA_026391195.1 Bacteroidota bacterium
AATCCATCCTGGGTTCTTATACTGAATACAGGTATCGCAACGCCAGTTCCTTTCCAAGAAGTGTTGGGCAACCAAACAAATCCATCGTGGTAGCGAATCAAAGTATTGCCCACTGCCCGGTCGTGAGCAACCCGGTTATTGCCATTTTCGTAGCGCACAAATTTCTTTTCTCCCAAATGATAAATGCCATATTTATAAGCAATGGGAAAGTCATCATCCGTTAGATTCAGGGAAACCTCATAACTAAAAGTTTGGGGAACATAGTTAAGCAAAACAGGATTTTCTGTTTGCCAATTACCCAGCGTATCTCCGCTACCTAAAATACAAATCGTTTCATCCGCTTGCAGCAGGGGCGCTTTAACAATAAATTGGTGCGTAAAGGAGGTATTGGGTTGATCGGCCTGCTTGGATGTTACTGAACTCTTTTTAAGTAATACCTGTTGAAAGGGTTCTGTTTCAAAAGTATTCTCAACATATCCTGCATAATTCCAGCTATCCAACAGGGATAACTCAGTGTAGTTGGTATCTGAGCTTTCAATTTTTTTATAATCCCCCCACTCATGCGTTATCGAGCCATTCGCCTCTTTAATAAAATAATGATAAGTAATACCATCCGCAAGGTTAGAAAAAGCAGAAAAATCAACCGAAACCGTCCAATAATGTTCATTAAAATACTGAAGGGGCAATGATTCGGCAAGGTTATTATTTCCCAAAAGGGGATGATTACCGGTAATAAAAATATGCTGACCGTATTGAGTAGCATACCGTAGCCAAAAGCTAACCTTTTGTAATCCATCTTTCTGCCGAATCTGGTTGGAAGCCGAAAGGTTCGTTAACCGGGTTACCGGAGGGGCCACTGCTTTTTTTTGTGCCTTTCGAACAGTTGTTTTTGTATTTTTTGTTGAATCAGACTGCTGCATAACATTTCTTACCGCTGCTTTCCGTGCGTTTACTGAAAGCTTTTCTTTTAGTATTTGCTAAATTAATGAATCAAACACAATTTTCATCAGTTTACCTTAATTAGTCAAAATCATATGGGCCCCTTTTTCGGCAATCATTATCGTGGGGGCATTGGTATTTCCCGAAACAATGGTGGGCATGATGGAGGCATCAATTACCCGGAGGTCTTCGATACCTCTAACTTTAAGCTGAGCATCCACTACCGCCATTTCATCTGAACCCATTTTACAGGTTCCAACCGGATGATAAAGCGTTTCGAGGGTTTTGTTAATGTGTTCCTGTAAAAATGCATCATCCAATTGGGCAGGCCAGTTTATTTCGCCCTTCAGATAGGGTTGAAATGCTGGGGCATGTATAATGTTGATGGCTTTCTTTAACGCTTTAGTTAGTAATTCCCTGTCGGCAGGGTGCTGAAAAATATTCGGCTGAATCAGCGGGGCGCTCTCGGGATTATTATTTTGTAAACTCACAAATCCCCGGCTCTTTGGGTGAAGAATAATAGCCAAAATGCCTAAGCCATCTTCCTTTGTAAAAGTATTGATATCGTAAAAATCAGTTGAATAATCCCCGGAAATACCCAAAGAACCAAAGTGAAACTGAATATCGGGGCGGTTGAGTTGGCTTTCAGAGCAATAAAATGCATTGGCCTCAAGCGGACTTCTCGCCAAAGGTCCCTTTTTGGTAAATAGATACTTTAGTAGGGCCGTAATGGTGTTTAGTGGTTTCAGCGTGGAGTTGCTGGTTGGAATATTGGTTTTACAACTAACCCCACTCCAGTAATGGTCTTGCAGGTTTTTACCAACACCGGGAAGTTCATGAGTACATTCAATCCCAAATTTCTTCAATTCTTCCGCCGATCCGATGCCGGAAAGTAGGAGAATCTGGGGTGACTGAAAGGCACCGGCCGACAGAATTACTTCCTTATTGGCAAAATGCTGGGTAACGGTGCCCCTAGCATCCGATACTTCAATGCCGGTAGCTCTTTTATTTTGCAGGATAATTTTGTGAACCCTTGATTGACTAATTACTGTAAGATTTTTTCTTTCCAGTACAGGTTTCAGAAAGGCTACCGCCGCGCTATGTCGGGCATTGTTTTTAATGGTGAATTGAAGTACACTGGCACCTATTTGTTCAGCTCCGTTGTAATCTGGTACTGCCGGGATGCCTTCTTGGGTGCAAGCTGCTACAAATTTCTCAGCAAGGGGTGGTATCTGTTCTGGAAGGGTTACATTCAATTCTCCCTGTGTGCTGTGAAATGGGGCTCCAAACTGTTGATTGTGTTCT